>JBHADY010000065.1:0-8815 GCA_041855325.1 Ignavibacteriota bacterium | reverse complement strand
CTTTGATTTCTTCACTTTTACCACATTCTATATATTGACCAGACTGTCCATATACTTCTTGATTATCTGCTAAAAACAACTCTCTGCTAATTCTATCAAAGAAAGCCTTTTGAATCTCCAAAAGTGCCTTAGCTCTATCAAAAGGTGGTTTAGATTCCACATCCTTTTTTAAATGTGGACAATCATTTCCCCACCATTGATCCCACAATGTCCACTTTGCACTCCAGCCTAATATATTAATTTGCTTAATCTTAGGATTAGACAAACAAACTCTTGAAGCATAGGAAACAATAAATTTACAATCTTCATATCCTATAATATTACCATCAACAACAGCAGTACTTTCTGACCATTGTCCCCAATATATACATCCACTATTAGGCGCCAATGTATCACACTGAGTAGCCGGTATCTTTTTTGTCCACTCTCTATTAGCTAATACATAGTCAATTAAATGATACGCACCGATCAAAGCAATTGTAGTCGCAGGATCTATACCAATCGTTATCAATGGAGCACCTGGTTCGACGATTTGTGCCTGGGCTTCATTTCGAGTAAATGTTGTAAGTAACAAGGCACTTAACACTATTGAAATTATGGTTTTCTTCATTATTATATCTCCGATAAATTATACTTATAAATTTGTTAATAATTTCCTTAGTTGATAATCATATTGAGCATTGCAACGATTCTAAAATGCTCTGTTTAGCATAGTTGCACCTATGAGCATTCCTAAGGCAATGCAAAATTACAAAAATATTATAACATAATCCAAGTTATATAATAATTATTTAGTTTTTTTATTTAAAAATAATTTACTATTTTTGTAGTCTGTGCTTGTTGTACACTAACTACAGTAATAATCACAATCATTTTTAACATTGTTATATTACTCGCCTTCATAACTTTCCTGCCATTTTTTCAGCTCTCCTTCCTTTTTGCACGACAAAATGTCAATCTTTTCGCCAATTTGTCCGAAATATAAAGTTTGGTACAGTTTTCCTTATAGCTTAGCTCACAAACGAAAATAAATAATTAAATAAAATAAAACGAAAGGATAAACTCTAATATGGGTAAAATAATAGGTATAGACTTAGGAACTACTAACTCCTGCGTCTCTGTAATGGAAGGAACTACTCCAACGGTAATCGCAAATAGCGAAGGGCTACGCACAACTGCTTCTATGGTCGGCTTCACTAAAAGCGGCGAAAAAGTGGTAGGACAAGCTGCGAAACGCCAAGCCGTTACTAATCCACAAAATACTATCTATTCAATCAAAAGATTTATGGGCAGAAGAATGGACGAAGTGAAAGAAGAACTTTCTATGGTGCCATATAAAGTGGTGGCTGGTCCAGATGGAAACTCTGCAAGAGTTGATATTGACGGCAAATTGATGTCGCCTCCGGAAATCTCTGCTATGATTCTCCAAAAAATGAAACAAACAGCCGAAGATTACCTCGGTCAAAAAGTAACTGAAGCTGTTATCACTGTGCCTGCATACTTTAACGATGCACAAAGACAGGCTACTAAAGACGCTGGCGAAATCGCTGGTTTAACTGTTCGCCGTATCATTAACGAACCTACTGCTGCTGCCCTCTCTTACGGCTTGGACAAAAAAGGCAAGAATATGACAGTAGCTGTGTATGACCTTGGTGGTGGTACATTCGATATCTCTATCCTCGAAATCGGCGACGGCGTATTCGAAGTAAAATCTACTAATGGCGATACTCACCTTGGCGGTGATAACTTCGACCAAAAGTTAATCGATTACATCGCAGAAGAATTTAAGAAAACTGAAGGTATCGACCTGCGCAAAGACCCAATGGCTCTGCAAAGACTACGCGAAGCAGCTGAAAAAGCTAAGATTGAGCTTTCTCAAATGCTACAAACAGATGTGAATCTTCCGTTCATCACTGCAAACGCAGAAGGTTCTAAGCACTTAAATATGAATATCACTCGCGCTAAGTTCGAAGCAATTTGCGGCGATTTATTCGAAAAATCACTCAAACCTTGCGAACAAGCTCTTCAAGATGCTAAGCTGACTCCAGCACAAATCGACGAAGTTATCCTCGTGGGTGGCTCTACTCGTATTCCTAAAGTGCAAGAATTAGTAAAGAACTTCTTCGGAAAAGAACCATCTAAAGGCGTGAATCCAGACGAAGTGGTAGCTGTTGGTGCTGCTATCCAAGGTGGCGTGCTCGCTGGCGACGTTACAGACGTTCTCCTGCTTGATGTTACTCCGCTTACTCTCGGTATCGAAACTCTCGGAGGCGTGATGACTGCGATGATCCCAGCTAATACTACTATCCCAACTCGCAAGACTGAAGTATTCTCCACTGCAGCTGATAGCCAAACATCTGTGGAAATTCACATCTTGCAGGGCGAAAGACCAATGGCACGCGATAACCGCTCACTCGGTCGTTTCCACCTCGATGGTATTCCAATCGCTCCACGCGGTATTCCGCAAATCGAAGTTACTTTCGATATCGATGCGAACGGTATCTTGGGCGTTTCTGCTAAGGATAAAGCAAGCGGAAAAGAACAGAACATTAGAATTGAGTCTTCATCCGGTCTTGCAAAAGATGAAATCGAAAAGATGAAACAAGAAGCTCAGGCTAATGCGGCTGAAGATAAGAAACGCAAGGAAGAAATCGACCTGAAGAACCAAGCTGATAACTTAGTATATTCTACTGAAAAGCAGCTTAATGACTTAGGCGATAAGATAACTCCTGAATTTAAAACTAAGATTCAAGAAGCAAAAGAACGCTTAGAAAAAGCTATTAAAGAAAACAATGCGGACATTAAGCCTGCTATCGACGAATTAAACAAAGTATGGAGCGAAGCTTCTACTCAAATGTACCAAGGCGGTGCTGGACAAGCTGATCCTAACGCTGCTCAAGAGCAAGCTAACCCAGGTGCTGACGCTGGCAACAAAGATGCCGGAGTAGAAGAAGCTGATTACACTATCGTTGATGATAAATAATAGCTTCCATAAGGAATAGTAAAAGCTTAACTCAAAAATACCTTCCTCCTCTTGCAAACGCGAGAGGAGGTTTTTTATTTGCAGAATTGACTATGCTATATCATCATTAGTAAATTGCAGGCTAATAAATCAATCAAAGTGACTCATAAGATAATACATAAAAAAGAAACCAGCACATAAGGGATTATGCGCTGGTTCTCTATTCGTCTGCAGATAGTTAATATACATTCTATCTATTGCAAGTTCATTACTTTTGGTATTCAGAGAGTGGAGTGCGGACACGCACCTGTACGGTTCTGTTATAGAAACGTCCCTCTGGCAGTTCGTTGGTATAGAGTGGGTTTTCCTCGCCTACACCGTAAGAGTTAAGAACACCATAAACTTTATCTGTTTTCTTATCAATACCGTCTTTCACAGCTTGAGCACGGCGTCCGGATAATCTAAAGTTATGATCTTCGAGACCCACAACGTCAGTATGACCAATTACTTCTACTTTAGAAGTAGGCTTCACTCTGTCATAAACGTAATCTTTCATAATTCTGTTGTTAATTGGACCAGCTTCTGCTTTATCGAATGGGAATAAGATAAGGTTATAAACTTCGAGAGTAGAGTCCTTATCAGAGCCAATGATACGGTCAGCAGCTTTCACTTGCATAACAGGGATAGTAACGATGTCGGAGCGGCATTCATTACCAGTGTTTGAAGTAACGATTAATTGCACTTTATATGGAGTATTATCTTGCGGATATTCGAGGTCGTCGTTCATCCAATCCCATTCTTTTTCTGGGGTTACAGTTCCGATGTCTTCCATAAGTTTCCACATTTTATCGCCACGTTTAATTTCTAAGCGACGCTTAGTAACGATGTTATCATCAATACCATTAGTAAGAGTGAATTTCATATCTTCAGGCTGTGGGAGAGTTCTTGTATCCACTTGGAATACAGGCTTCATAATTTCCCAATCGCTACAGATGATTTCCACGCGTCTATTTTCCACGATCCCCATTGGGTCTTTCAAGTTAGATACCACAGCAGGTTTATCTCTGAATGATAATTTCATTCTTGCTTCTTCGATACCCCAAATATCTTTCAAATAGTTATATACTTGAGTAGCTCTTTCTTTTGAGAGGCCAGGGCGTTTTTCTTCTGGAGTAGTTCCATCGTTGCAGCCAACGATTTCCACTTTAGAAGCAGGGTTATTCTTTAATCTAAAGCCATAGATGTTCAGCATGTGGTAATACTTATCTAATGTACCACCAGGTATAGTAGTATCAGAGAAGTTAGAAGTTTGGCTTGCGTTCTTGAAGAGTTTATATCTGCTTGGAATATCAGAAGAACCTAAATCAAAGAACACATAGTTAAGTAGTGGATATAAGTCCCAAGTGAGCACTTCTTCCATCACGAGTCCGCTGAATTGAGCTAAGTCTTTGCGTACGTTTTCATATCTTTGAACGTAATCTGCTTTAGCCACCACTGGAGTAACCACTGGCTTTTGACCCAATGAAATTTTAATTTCTATCTCTTCAGCGATAGCGCCTTCGTTTTCTTCTTTATAAGTTAATGAAGGTTTAGTAATTCTTTGCACTTTCACTGCTTCGCCATAAGCAGGGTTAGAAGCAGAGATTTCAAGTTCAGTGAATTCATTTGATTCATCGCCGTAGTCATCATTAGTGATTACAGTTTCGAATACAGTTTTATCTACAGTAACAGAGTCTTTTCTTACTTTGTTAGTGTTTTTATTTTTGATAGCTATAACAGCTGGGATATTCGCTTGAGTACATTCATCTACTACTTGGATCTTCACGTTCACAGCTTTAAAGAAAGAAGGAACGAAAGCCATAAACACGTCCAAATTGCCTTGGTATCCTTCTATATCTCGACGAGTAGAGGAGAAATAGATGATATCGCCAGAAGCTGGAAGCGTGATGAATAAGTCATCATCTTTTGTGTTAATAGGAGCTTGAAGGTTTGTCGGAGTGCTCCAAGTTTTGCCTTTGTCAGTAGATTTAGTAAAATAGAAGTCTAATCCGCCGAGGTTTGGCTTGTGAGAATCAGAAGAGAAGAACAGAGTTTGGTTATCTGCAGCTATGAAAGGACCGGATTCGCGTCCTTTAGTATTTACTGCAGATAAGTTAATAGCTGGAAGCCATTCATCATTATCTTCATCATAATCAGAATACCAGATATCCATATCTGAGTATAAGCCTTTGCCTGTGGAATTTGGACCAGGGCGTGTGGATGCGAAGTATATTCTTTTTTGGTCAGGAGAGATAGATGGCTGAGATTCCCAGTATTTAGTATTTACGTTCTGTCCTAAGTTTACAGGTGTGCTCCATTTATCGCCAACTACAGTAGCCTTATAAATGTCGCAATCGCCGAATCCATCGGGACGCATACAAGCAGTGAAATAGATTGATTGGCGATCAGTGGAGATAGATGCAACGCCTTCGTTGAATCTAGTATTAAGGCCTCTGTCGCCGAACTCAGTGCTTGGGTCTAAGTTCGCTGGAGTAGCGAAGTCAGTTCCCATTCTGTCGCTTTTCTTAGTGAACCAGAAGTCGTGAGATGGATTTTTGTCCGCATTTAGTTTACTTCCCTTTCTATCACTTACGAAGTATAGGGTTCTACCATCGGCAGAAACAGTAGGAGCGTAATCCAATCCAGCTGTATTCACGACTGGACCTAAGTTAATAATCTTCACTCTCTTCGCGTTTTGAATAACGTTTCTATCCTTAGAAAGATCTTCTTGTGCTGCTCCGGCTTCGATTGTAGCAGCCATTAAGAATGCGCCGGTATTAACCTTATTAACACTTATGCTTTGCGCCTGCGATTTAGTGATTCCCAAACTAATTAAGCACAAAATCAACAAGGTAAAAAGAGTATTTGCTTTACGCATATTTAACCCAATCTTTTTTGTTTATGATAATTTTCAAATATAGTATACTTTTATCGTGAGGCGAAAAAAGTTGTTTTTCTTTGTAACTCACAATAAGTTCTGTAAATTAATGCAAAATTTTCAAAAAAACAAACATATTTTGACATTAATTGTCTTAAGTAATCATTACATAAAATTAATATCTTACTTTTCTATTCTTATTCTCGCATCTACGGCAGTTAAGCCCTTAGCATTTCCGAGTAGCGGATTAAGATCCATTTCCTTGATTTCCGGAGCTGCTTCGATAAGAGCGGAAACCCTGCGGATTATCTCAGCAAACTGCTCTTGGTTAACGCCTTCTTGTCCTCGCACACCTTCAATCAGCTTATAAGAACGCAAGCCCTTAATCATAGCTTCAGCTTCGCTTTGCGATACTGGAACTAATGCAGAATTCACATCCTTTAGCACTTCGATGAAAATACCGCCAAGCCCCGCCAGCACGATATGACCAAACTTACCTTCGCTTGTCGCTCCGATGAACACTTCCCTACCGCTTAGCATATTCTGAATAAGCACTTTCTTAGCATCAGGAATTGCCATAATACGCTTAAACTCAGAACGCACTTGCTCTAGGGACTTCACATTCAGCGTTACGCCGCCCACATCGGACTTATGCACAGGTCCCACAACTTTCATAACAAGTGGATAGCCTATCTCTTCAGCAAACTTCACTGCTGCGTCTTCGCTATCGCACTCACCTTCTTTAGCGCGAGGAATACCCGCAGCATCCAATAGAGCTTGAATAGCAGTCGGCGAGATGTATCCATTTTCACAAGAAGCGATAACTTCTCTCACCTTCGCAGTATCTATCTTAATAGTTTCTGCCTCTGTCTGAGGGGCAGGAGTGTGGTATATCTTACCTACGGCATTCGCAGCGCCCACTTCATCGAAGAAAGTAGCTTTTCCGAGCGACTGGAGATACTTCACCTCTTCGCCAGACTGAATAGTAGAAGGAGTAATCGCATATATAGGCTTTTTGCAGGAGTTCATCTTCTCGTTCAGCACTGAATACACATCTTTCACGTTGAAGAGACCAGTTGAACCAAAAATAACGAGGGAAGCATCAATATTATCGAATTTAGTATCCACGTAATCGAGAATAATGCCGAGTTGTTCGGCTGTGCCAGTAGCGATGAAGTCAATCGGGTTGGACACAGAAGAACCGTGGAATAGCTTAGTAAGTAGTTCATCTGCATCTGCGCCGGAAATATGAGGCACATTCATATTCATCTTAGATAATGCATCTGTAGCCATCACGCCAGGACCTCCCGCGTGGGTGATTACAGCTATATTCTTTCCAGTTAAGTCCTTACTCATAAAAGCAGCGCACACATACACCAGCTCTTCGCGGCTATTGCAACGCACGATGCCAGCCTTTCGGAAGAGAGCATCAACGGCTGTGTCCGAGCCTGCCAAAGCACCTGTATGCGAAGAAGCAGCGCGAGAACCAGCATCTGTGCAGCCAGCTTTCACTGCAGCTATCTTGCAGCCCTTCTTAATAAGTGAGCTTGCGTGCTTAAGCAGCATATCGGGCTTATCGACTTTCTCTAAGTAAATCATTTTTATGCGGGAGCTGGTAGCAGGATCGAATGTTTCGTCCCAATACTTCAGCACTTCTTCCACGCCTATTTGGGCGCTATTGCCCACTGAATACAAGCTGGAGAACATTAATCCCATAGGAATAGCCGCTTCTAAGATAAACACGGCTGTAGCACCAGAACCAGTAACGAAGTCTATACCCTCTGGCACTAACTTAGGAATAGGACCAGCAAACACACCATTATAGCTTGGCATAAGCACGCCAATGCAGTTCGGACCGATGATGCAAGCATCAGCCGAGTTCGCAATATCGACGATTTCCTGCTCTAAGCGTCTGCCTTCGTCGCCGAGTTCGCTAAATCCAGCCGAAAGAATGATAAAGGCTTTTGTGCCTTTTTCTTTAGTCATTATTCTCATAGTATCGGGGATAAATTTCGCAGCGATGGCGATTATAGCGAGGTCAGTTTGTGGGAGTTCATTCGGGGCGTTATAGCATTTAATGCCCTGTATTTCTTTTTCCTTCGGGTTTAGAACGTATAAGTTACCAGCATAGTTACCACTAATCAAGTTCTTTAGCACTTTTCCGCCGGGCTTTTCCACATCATTAGAAGCACCGATAACTGCAATGCTCTTTGGATTAAGTAATTCCTTTGTAATAATAGCTTGTTTCATTAATTAATATATATTATTCTACATTTTTCAAAATCACTCAAAAATAAGAAAAATTGTGGAATTAATTAAACACAAATGAGTTAATGTGTAAAAAAAATGGTCTATCCATTTGAAATTGGATAGACCATTTAATTATTTCTTCTTATGACGATTCTTACGTAGTCTTTTCTTTCTTTTGTGCGTCGACATTTTATGACGTTTTCTTTTTTTACCGCAAGGCATATTATCCTCCTATAAAATTTATTATTAACTATTTAATTATTTTCTACTTTAAATATTATTGTTTATTCAGCATCTGTTCCTTCTTTGAATCCTTTATTCACTTTTTCTAAGAATTCAGGAGAAGGCTTAAACACTGGAACATATCTTTCTTCTAATGGCACTAATTCACCAGATTTTGGATTTCTTGCTATTCTTGGTTTGCGTGTTTTATGTTTAAAAACGCCGAAACCTCTTAGTTCAATTCTTTTTCCAGCTGAAATAGCTTTAATAATGCTTGCAAATACATTATCTACAACGACTTTAGTCTCAAGCTTAGTCATTCCCGTTGCTTTTGCTATTTCATCTACGATATCAGCTTTTGTCATTTTAGTCTCACTAATATTTATGATATTATGAATATTCTACTTCTTTTTTAGGACAACAAAATTACGAAATTTTGTTATTATATCAAAATAAAAACTTAG
>JBHADY010000064.1:0-19216 GCA_041855325.1 Ignavibacteriota bacterium | reverse complement strand
GTATATATCCTTTTCTAAGGAGTAAGTAGTCATCTAAGTCTGTGTCGTATGGTTCATTTACGTAAGAACCATCTACGCTGTAGATATTGGTAATAAACTGCAAAGAGCTATCCAGCTCCATAGCTTTTTTAAAGTTAGGAGGAGGATTGCCATTGAACTCAGTTCTATTGTCAACGTCAGAAGAGAGACGCCTAAGTGGCTTCTGCTTCAGAATAGTGGGTTTATATGGTTTATTACTTTTACTTAGGGTATCAAGCTGAATATCCTCTAACTGTAGCATTATATGCAGGTTAGAGAGTAGCTTAACCATTGATTTCGGGCTTTGTCTATTAAACAAACTAGAATGCTTAGCCGGTGCTTTCGCATTTCCCTCGGCTGCTGCATTCACGAGGAGCAAGATTGATATTATACCAATCATCATCGCTCCAAAAACTCGAGAATATATCTTAAACATTAAAGATTCGTACTTTTAACAACAAAATAGTATTAAATAGCTATCAATAATTATTCCTTATATTTAATTTTCTCTAAAAAGCCCAATAAAGAGGCTACTCAGCAATGCACGTATATACGGGCATTTTGGGGATTTCCCAGTGTGAGCATTACAATTGTAGGGCTGTAAATTACTATTATTTTCCGAAATTACAAAATAATAATTATTCGCAGTAATCCACAAGTCTTAGAAAAATATATAATTTAAGGAGTAATCTTAACAGTTAGTCTAAAATTATCATCTACTTTCCGAGAAGTATTCAGCTTCACATAGCCGCCGAAAATCCAAAGCTGCAGCTGGTCTGAGTAATTATTGCTATAATTCTGTCCGCTGGAGCCACCTGGAATACTTGTATACACATAGTTATCGCTCATATCGCTTACGAACTTGCAAGCGCTGGCAATTATTACTTCATATGGCGAATTATAGTCATAATCATAGTTATTCAGCGTGCTGCCATTGCCCCCAAGCTCGAACTTCTCCATCTCAAAGGACGGACGCAAGAATTTATCTTCCGCAAATTTATGCTTAATCTGCAAAGTGTGCTCTTTGCCGTAAATCCATTCGCTAACCTCATTCGTGCCGAAGCGACCAGTTAAACCACTAACAGACTGCTTAAAGCTCTCCACTAAGAGAGAATTTAGGTCATATATCTTCTCATTTCTATGATTCATAATGAAAATGTTATCGGGATTATCCAGCACTTCGATTAGCTTATTCCCCGCATAATTGCGCAACTGCATATACTTTGCGAAGTATCTTTCGCCCAGCTCATCGAGGAAGAGATTGCGTATCAAGTTCTTGTATAACTCATTGTAAATCATAGAAGAAGGGAAAGTCGGCATCATACGATAATCCCACTTCTTCAGTCTTTCTATAGCCCTCTTTTCTGTCTCGCTTATAGATGAATATTCCTTATACAAAAGCGGCAGCAGCATTTTAATAATTTTCTCTGCCAGTGGCGAATATAGGTCATTTTGGGCTATTTGCGCATCGCGATAAGAATACCTAAAAGCCTGCTTCAATAGTGAATCTAAGCGTATAGCTCGCGAAGGGATATCCCAGTAATTGCTGAACGATGAATAGCGATTCATAAACATCTTATTATTCGTAGCAAGTATATATTTTTTCTCAGGGTTATAGTGATATGGCATTTCGCTTTCCGCGATAAAGCCCTGCCATGAGTTCGCCCTATTGCGTTCCAGCGGAAGTGATGGATTCACCCCTTCCCTGCGAATTGGAATATACCCACTTGTGCTCATTCCAATATTTCCACTTTCATCGCTATAGACAAAGTTCATGGAAGGAGAATGCACTTTGCGAGCATTGCGATGGAACTGCTCCCAGTTTCTGCTCTTAGCCATACGATAGATATGCTCGAAGTCATCATAATTGCGATTTCCCGACCAGTTATAAGTCAGGCAATGCTTCTCGAAGTAGTTAGTCGATTTTGGATTACTGCGAGGCTTATCCCTGTGCTCTGCATTATTCGCTTGGTGATAATCCGATATCACAAATGATTGCTTAGTTTGGCGCTTATAGTAAGTGATAAAAGGCTTATTCTTCACCTTAATTGTGTCCAGAACGTACTTAAAATGCTGAGAAGTGGAATCCACGTCTATATAGTGATCGGGCTTTTTCGGGTCTATGGTTTCGATGAAGTAATCGAAATCATCCGCCATTGAGTTCGCCACGCCCCAAGCTATATTATCATTTCTGCCAATGAGCATAAGCGGGGTGCCAGCAAGGACTAGCCCAGTCAAATTGTAATTATCGCAAGTCAGCTTCGCCTGATAGAACTGAGTGGGGTTAGTCAGCTTCAGGTGCGGGTCGTTCGCTATAACGGAGTACTTTTTGCCACGTCGCTCGCTAATCACCGCCCACGCATTCGAGCCGGTGCTTCCACTACCATTGCTGATATACGCTAGATTCTTTGCATAGTTATCATAAAACTCGCTACTCATCTGTGCAGTCTTCTCTTGAGTAGGTTTTGCAGGAGTGGCTGTCGCTTCAGCTGGTTTAGTGCTATCAGTGGCTACTGTATCCACCTGCTTTTTGTATGTATTTTCTTCGTAGATAAGCGGCGCATCAAGCGGATAGTGTGCCAGAAGCTCATTCGCCCTCCTTATGCCGAACTTATCAGCTATCTCGCCCATAATTAAATCACTGGACACTCCCGGCGAATTGCTAAGAGCGAACAGTTTAAATATGGCTATGCAGTCCTCTGCTTTCCACTTTTCGGGGACGTAATCCAAAGTGGAAAACTCCACAGGCAGCTGCTTTAGGTGCTTTTCTATATAGAAATTCACCCCATCGGCGAAGGAGTTTAGTATAATTCGCGTCTCCGGACTGGCATTGCGCATCACCTTCTTCGATAAGTTCTTGAAATCAAAGCCGCGAATAAACTGATCATAGCTCACTTCTTTCTCTCCGAAAATCTCGGATAGCTCGCCCTTGGCTAATCGGCGGTAAAAGTCCAATTGCCACATTCTGTCCTCTGCCTGAGCATAGCCCAAAGCAAAGTACAAATCGCGCTCGGAACTACTCACAATATGCGGAATGCCGTAGTCATCGCGGTGAATGGAGAGTTCGTCTCGCACTTTTTCAGATTTATACTCTGCATAGTCGGGTGGCAAAGAGTTAAGCACTATATCAACGGCGAAATAAATAAAAGCCACGCCGAATAGCACTAAAGTTACAGAAAGATAGAGTATTTTATTAAAGCGTATGATCATTATCTTGTTTAATTACTTACATTTGCTATTGCTTAATATGCAATTAGCTATAAAAGCTATTATTCAAACAGCGAGATTATTATCGCAATAAAACCGCACATAAAATAAGTCCACAAAAATACGAAAATACACTAAGAAATAGCGAGTAGTGTGTAATATTTATATTTAGATTTTTTGTATATTTGTATTTTTAGTAATCAATATATGGTGAATGTTATGTTATCTGGTAATTACGTTTTAGTATTGCACTCGCATTTGCCTTGGGTATTGCACCACGGAAACTGGCCCCACGGCGAAGATTGGCTTCACGAAGTAACTGCGGAGTGTTACATCCCACTGCTGAATATGTTCCACGAGTTATTAGATGAACAAATAACACCTAATATTACTATTGGCATCACACCAGTGCTGTGCGAACAGCTTTCGCACGCGGACTTCCCCGCCCTATTCGAAGAGTATTGCAAGAAGAAGATTGAGCTCGCAAAAGTAGATGGGAAGTTCTATAAAGAGCAAAATTGCGACTTGCACCAAATCTACCTCTCCGAGTATTGGGCGAGATGGTATAGCGATAGGCTCGCTGAGTTCAAAGATAAGTACAAGTCAAACATAGTGCAAGCGTTCCGAGAGCTGCAAGATAAAGGGGCAATCGAGATAATCACTTGTGCCGCTACTCACGGATACCTGCCTCTCCTCCCAACAGAAAAAGCTATAAATATGCAAATTAAGCTGGGAAAAGAGAACTATATTAAGCACTTCGGCAGAGAACCTCGTGGCATCTGGCTTCCGGAATGCGCTTACCGTCCATCATACGAATGGCACTCATTCCTGCCTATTTTCCCGTATAATATCCCCGAATGGCGTCCCGGCTTAGAGCATATTCTCGCTAAGCATAATATTCAGTATTTCATAACTGATGAAAAGCACATAAGCGATTGCACTCCAATAGGTTACTACAAGGACGGTAACCACTTCGACTTTAAGCCTCTGTGGGTGGAAAACTATAACTTAGAGAAAACTCCTCTGAAAATATACAATGTCTCCTCATCGGAAAACGTGGCAAATGGCACTACGAAAGTCTTCGCCCGCCATCATAGCATATCTATGCAAGTGTGGAGCGGAAAAATAGGCTATCCAGCTGAACCAAATTACCTTGACTTCCACAAGCAAGAGTATGCAAATAAGTCTCGCTTGCGCTATTGGCGAGTAACAGACACAGAAGCGGATATGGCATATAAACAGCTGTATCACCCCGACTGGACTAACGAAAAAATAGACCTGCAGTCTAATCACTTCATACATCACATAGAAAATACTGCTAACCACTATAAAAATGAGAAACATCACGATGCCGTGATATGCACTCCATTTGATACTGAGCTATTCGGGCATTGGTGGTTCGAAGGACCAAACTTCATTAAAGCAGTGCTGCGCGGACTTAACTTCTCCCCTTGGGTGAAGGCATCGACCTGCTCGGCTCAAATCGAAAAGATAAACCCATCTGAAGTGGTAAGACTAAACGAAGGCTCCTGGGGCGAGAACTTCAACCACGACGTGTGGAGCAATAACGAGAACATCTGGACTTGGGAACATATCTACAATGATGAAAATGCACTGATTATGTTCTTTCAAAAGTATGAATTAAAGAAACTTACGAAGAAAGCCCTTCGCATCGTTAAGCAGGCTTATCGCGAGCTACTCCTTGAGCAAAGCTCGGATTGGCAGTTCCTCATACATACGCAATCTGCGAAAGATTACGCAGAAATGAGGCTGGCTAATCACCATAGCGACTTTAATAAGCTACTCGCCTTTGCGGAAAAAGTACAAAACAAAAAGCGACTGACCAAAGAAGAAGACGCATACCTGAAAGAATGCGAAGAACGCGACTCGCTATTCCAAGAGATAAAATTAGAATGGTGGAGCGAATAACTATACAATGAGCATAAAGCGGAAAATCCTTAAAAATATAGCTACTCTCTCCGTCTCCGAGATGATAAATAAAGGAGTGGTGCTTATCACTTCGCTATATCTAATGAGACAAGTTACCCCCGAAGGCACCGGCGTAATCAACTTCGCAGATGCCTTCGCCTCGTTCTTCATCTTGATAGTAACACTTGCTTTCTCGCAAATAGGCTCGCGGGAAATAGCCAAAAAAAGCTTTGATATACAAAAGATAGTAAACACGATAATCACATCTCGGATTATCCTCTGTGTGATCTCTGCTGTGCTATATGTAATCACCTTATATTTCATAGACTTAGATACTGAAACTAAGAGCGTAACTTACGTATATCTTGGCTTGCTCGTGATGAATGCACTAAACTTAGATTGGGCATTCCAAGGTATGGAAAAAATGGGCATAATGGCTTCCCGCCAAGTGATGACAAGCATGCTAACGCTCATAGGCTTTTTGGTCTTCGTCCACGGACGCGAAGACGTGATGAATGCGGCAATAATCACGGTTTCATCAGCAATACTCAATGCACTTCTTCTCTTCTTCTACTACAATAAGCGGGAATACAAGTTCTCTCTAAAGATAGACCAAGAGGTCTTCGCCGTCATTCTGAAGTCTATCGTTCCGCTCTCGGTTTATATCTTCTCCATCGCCCTGCTCAATAGAGCGAACATCCTGCTTATGGAATACAATGCCATCAGCAAGAATGATATTGGTATTTTCGTGGGTGCGTTTAAGTTCATAGCCTTTGGAATAGTGCCGAGCAACATAGTGCAGATGTCCTTTTTCCAGCTACTTTCGCGCACAGAAGCAAAAGAAGAGCGTATGAAAGTATATCATAAGTACTATACACTTAACCTACTTATCGGTAGTTTCGTGTATATGATGCTGTGGTTATTCCCGGATGTCATCATCCTCGCACTAAAGCAGGATTATGCCCCATCTATGCCCCTTCTGAAGATATTCGTTATCTCCGGTCTCATTATGTATATGAACACAGGAGTTACGCCTGCATTGGTGGCTTGGGGATATGAGAAAAAAGTGATGAACGCGACACTTTTGGGTGGCTTCGTTTCCTTCATTGCGAACATCTTTCTCATTAAGTATTATGGAATTTACGGAGCTGTGTATGCCTCTATCATAGGCGAGGCATTCATAACTATGTTATATATGAGATACTTAACTCAGGTATTGGAATACAAATTCCTAAAGCCCGTGAGCAAAGTATTCGCAGTATTACTCACAACTACTGGTATTGGTATCTTGCTGAAATATATAGAGTTTAACGTTTTCGTAGTTCTTGCAATAGTGCCAATACTATTTTTCGTTTTTGCTATACTATTCAAAATAACTAACAAAGAAGAATTATTAGGACTTATAAAAAGATGAAATACGATTTTTTAATTGTTGGTGCGGGAATTAGCGGCTGCACTCTGGCGGAACGCATTGCGAATGTGCTGAATAAGCGCGTTTGTATCATTGATTTTCGCGACCACATTGGCGGGAATTGCTATGATTATAAAGATGAAAATGGGATTATCATCCACAAGTATGGTCCGCACGTGTTTCATACGAACAAGGAAGAAGTGTGGCAGTATCTTAGCCAATTCACGAAGTGGCACCTCTATTTCCATAAAGTTTTGGCGCATATTGACAACTTGGAAGTTCCCGTGCCGTTTAACTTCAATTCCATATATAAGGCTTTCCCTAAGGGACTGGCGCGACGCTTTGAAAATAAGCTCTTAGAGAAGTTCGAGTATAACTCGAAGATTCCTATTTTAGAGCTTCGCAAGTCAGACGACCCACTACTAAAGCTACTCGCTGATTACGTTTTCGAGAAGATTTTCCTGAACTATACAATCAAGCAGTGGGGACTCTCTCCCGATGAAATCGACGAGTCGGTAACCGCGCGCATTCCGGTTTTCCTCTCTCGCGACGATGGCTATTTTCAAGATAAATATCAGGCTATCCCCGCTGAGGGCTATACTGCTATGTTCAAGAAAATGATAGACCACCCGAACATAGAACTTAGGCTAAACACTAACTATACCGACGTGAGGGAATGCATTGAATTTGATAGACTTATCTTCACCGGGAAGATAGAAGAATACTTCGATTTCAAGCACGGGGAATTGCCATATCGCTCGCTGGATTTCCGCCTTGAGCAGCACAATGTAGAGTACTTCCAAAGCGTTGCGCAGAAGAACTACCCTAACAATTTCGACTTCACTCGCGTTACTGAATACAAGCATTTCCTTAACGCAAAGTCCGATAAAACCGTGATTTCTAAGGAATACTCTATGCAGCATAAGATAGGCGAAAACGACCCGTATTACCCTATCCTAACCGACGAAAGCCTTGCATTATATGACACTTACAAACGCGAGGGCGAAAAGCTCGAAAAGGTGTATTTCATTGGTCGCTTGGCTGAGTACAAGTACTATAATATGGATGACACTTTCCAATCTTCGCTTGCATTGTTCGACAAAATAAAAGCAGAATTCGATGTCTAGCGAAGCTATTCCCTTGGTTACCGACTTGGATGGAACGCTGATATACAGCGATTTATCCATCGTTTCCGGCTTTAAGTTGATTAGGAAAAAGCCGTATTATCTCCTGCTTTTGCCTTTTATCAAGCTAATCGGAAAGCACTTTTTTAAGCGGAAGGCGGCGGCTTGCACCAGCATCAACATTCCTACTTTGCCGTATATTCAACCGACTTTGGACTTGTTGATAAACGCTCGCCAGCAGGGTCGAAGCACGGTTCTTGCCACTGCTTCGCTCACTGAATACGGGGAATCCGTGCAGGCTCATCTCGGCATTTTTGATTATGTTTTCGGAAGTGATAAGCATATTAACTTACTCTCTCACAATAAGTTAGCAAAGTTAGAAGAAACCTTCGGCAAGGGGAATTTCGATTATATAGGCGATTCGATGGCGGACATCGCAGTTTGGGCTGGCTGCCGAAAGGGCTATGCGGTTAATCCATCTCAGCAAGTACTTGATATTATTAAAGATATGCCACACGTAAGCATCATTTCCAAAGAGAAGGAACTGACCCTCGGCAAGCTATATCGCGACTCATTAAGATATTAAAATGAAGATTCAGAAGTTTAAATTACGCCAGACTTTTAAGCAGGAAGTGAAGTATTTTAATCAAATGATTAAGAGCATAGATTATACGATTTTTCATCTTCCGCAGGCGGATATTTACTCTGAATATCGCCTATTCCCCAATCAAGAAGACGAAAGCGAAGCTATATATAAGTATCTAATTTTATTAGATTTAGAAGATATTAACAGATTTGATTTATCCCATAAATCGCAATTCTCTGCCAGCGGGAACTTCGCTATTAACTCGCTTTTGATGTCACTAAAAATGGGCAATAACTTCCCGCTTCACAAGGCTAAATCATACACTTTTATTGATGACTTTAGCGAAATTTATCGCGAGTCTAATCTATATAAGATTAAGTATAAACGCGATGGGCAATTCCTCGAAAACATCGATAAATACGGGGCTTTGGGCAATTTCTTTATTCTGGATTTTAACCGCACTCTCTCCCTCGATGAAGCGAGAAGTATACTCAATGAGCTTAACTTAAGCTATATCAAGTACATAGAAGAGCCGTGCCACACTTTCGCGGATAGCCTCTCCTTGAAGTTAAAGCATCCATTTAAGGTAGCGATTGACGAATCGCTTTATTTGCAAGAACTTACTCCTGAAATTGACTACATCATAATAAAGCCAGCGATATTTTCCGACTTCACGCGTAATGAGAGTATCATCACCTGGGCGAAAGAGTGTGGCATTCCAGTAATCGTAGGTTCTTCATATAACACGAGTTACGGGCTTTTATTCTTGCAAAAATACGCCCTTTACTACGGACTTTGCGATGAACTAATGGGCTTAGACACCGCCAAGCTCACCGAAAAGGAGGAAGTGCTATGATTATCAATTCTGATGGCACTCGCATCAGCCGTGAGGACTTCCTGAAGCGATGCAATTCAGTTTCTTCATATATTGCTAAGTATCATAGTTCTCAGAAGCTTATAATATATTACCGTCAGCCAATTGACATTATTTATTCGCTTTTTGCGTGCATAAACATCGGTAAAATTGCTATTCCTATCAGCACGAAGACTCCACCTCGGTCGCTGGAGCAGCACGTACAATATACTAAATGCGACACCATTCTAAGTGATGATAATATAAGCATAAGTAATTGTAATATAGTGAATTACAAGGATTGGGATTTATCCACAAGCGATAGCACTCCTCTATTCCAAAATCGCGATTTTGATAGCATTAGCACAGTTATTCTCTCTTCCGGCTCAACTGGTCAGCCGAAATACGTCTGCTCTTCGCTGAATAATCATTACTATTCTGCGCTAGGTTCGCGTGAGCACATTCCTTTTTATGATAACTCTAAGTGGTTGTTATCATTGCCACTTAACCATATTGGTGGTATATCAATTCTCTTCAAGATTTACTTTTATGGCTGCGGGGAAATAGTCATTTTGAACAAGAAAATGTCGATTTTAGAGAACATCAATTCACGCGAGATTACGCACTGCTCGCTCGTTCCCACTCAGCTAAAAATGCTCTGCGAGGAAATAGAAGACAAACCAGATGAATACCCTAAGTCTCTGCAATATATATTAGTTGGCGGTGCCGCGGTTAGCGTTGAAATTAAGCGTATCGCTAGTCGCTTGGCTCTGCCTGTGCTATACTCTTATGGCTCCAGCGAGATGAGCTCGCAAATATGCACAAGCAAGCTAAACGATGGCGAGCACTCCTGCGGTAAGCCACTGAAATATAGAGAGATACGACTCTCAGACGAAGGCGAAATAATGGTAAGAGGCGAGTGCCTATTTAGAGGCTACTTGCAAGAAAATGGCTCGCTTCGCCTCCCTATCTCCGAAGGCTGGTTCGCAACAAATGACTACGGAAAGCTCGATGAACAGGGCAATTTAGTCCCAATGTGCAGACGCGACAGTATGATAATCTGCGGGGGCGAGAACATCTTTCCGAGGGAAATCGAGCTGGAGCTGAACCGCATACCACAGATTGCAAAAAGTCAGGTAATCGCCGTGCCAGACGCGTATTTCGGCGAGGTGCCAATCGCGAAGGTCGAAACGACCAGTCCGATAAGCAAAGAGGAGATTATGCATCTCCTCTCCAAAAATCTTCCTAAGTATAAACTACCAAAGGAACTTATCTTCACGACGATTGATGAAAATCAAAGCAGTAAAGATAGGCGTATAATAGATAACTTATTATCTTAATTCTTTGCGAACTTTCTAAAACTTAAGATAATTAGCAATAGCGAAAGCAGCGTCAGTATGCTCGCCCAAATCCAGTACGGAAGGAGCAGGGTTTGCTGCATCACGTAGGTGTCCGAGTACATCACTTTTCCGTCGCGAATGAATGTGCCAGTGAAAAAGTAATCAATATCTAAGTACAAACTCATAAATGCTTGTATACCAATGAATTGCGTTACGTACTGGTTGAATTTTGGCTTACCATAAACAGAAATGATGAAGAAAAGCACCGCGAAAATTGACATAGAGATTATGCCGAAAATACTGCGCACCCAAATGGCTATCGACACAGCTAAGACTATGGAAAATAAGAAGTTAATGAGGCGTGATCTCCTCAAGTTCTTTGACCCCATTACGAAGACTGCACCGGCAATAGTCGGGGCGATTGGTCCCGCAGCAGCGACTAAACCGCTACCTATGCTACCGAGGAATAGGTCGGTCGTATGCACCGCGAAGCCCGAACCGTTCGGCATCATCTCGAGATAGAGGAAATCCCCGCCCAAGATGAGCGCCATTAGCCCGTGTCCCATCTCGTGAAACCAAGTACTTAGCACCACAAATGGATGCAGAATATATGTGCCGAACGGGATAAAATGCCACATAATCATTGAGGCGACGCCCAGCAAAAAGAAAATGATGAGGCTTTTCGTGTTCTCTGAATTTTTAACTTCTTCGCTCATTTTTTATTACTTTTAATTGAAAAAAATCATATATTTGTATTCACGTTAATTCTCATATAAACGATGAAAACGAGATATTTATTTTTAATAATTATGCTTTTTGCGGGAAAAGTTTTCTCGCAGGATTTCTCCGCTACTCTGGATTCAAGCGAAATGCTAATCGGATCTCGCGCGACGCTTACGCTTCGTGCTAAGTCTATAAATAACATAGTATTTCCAGTGATTAAAGACAGCTTAAGCAATCTGAAAGTGCTATCAAAATCGAAGATTGATACCCTCGATGATAACACCCTGCAACAGAGCATAATATTCACTGCGTTGGACTCTGGCACTTACGCGATATCGCCACTCGTTATTATTGAAATTGACAAGCAGCAGAACTCTAAGGTGCATATAACTAAATCACTTAGCATTAATATCAAATCGCCGGACATCAGCAAGATGAAGGATATTAACACCATCAAGCCGGCGCGAACAATGCAAAGATCCATCTGGGAATATTGGTATTATGTGGCTATTCCACTCCTACTCATCATAGCACTTGTTATATACCTTAAGTTCTTTAAAAAGAAGAAAGTTACTCCAATCGCAGTGGAAGAAAAGCGAGAAATCGTGATTGATCCGAAAGCTTGGCTGAATGATGAGCTTAACTCCCTTAAATCACGTCAGTTATGGCTTGCTAAAGAGTATAAACAGCACTTCTCTCTCCTATCCGATGCCTTGCGCCGATACTTCGAGCTTAAGTTTAGCATTCCGACTATGGAGGAAACCACTCCGAACATCGCTATTTTGCTTAAAACTCGCATAGCGGAAAGCGAGCTCGAAACGCTGATGGGCATACTAAATCAGGCGGATTTAGTGAAGTTTGCGAAGCACACTCCAAGCGATGAAGATGCGATGAACACGCTGAATGCAGCGATTTCCTTATCTGAAAAAATCTAACTACGGGTGATTCGCACTGATAAGCTGACGCACCTCCTCTGGGGTCTCGCACTTCAGCACGTTCTTTGCAAATGTCTTCGCATTTTTATAGCTCATACTGCGCAGGTTCTTCTTCAAGTTAAGTTGTATACTTGGCGACACACTAAGCGATTTAACTCCCATACCAACCAATAACTTAGTAGCTTCGAAGCGTCCGGCTATTTCGCCGCATATACTAAGGTCTATTCCCGCATCTTCTGCATTATCTATGGTTATCTTAATTAGGCGAAGAACCGCAGGATGCAGCGTATCATAAGAATCGCTAAGATGCTCATTATTGCGATCTGAAGCGAGCACATACTGCGTTAAATCGTTCGTGCCGATGCTGAAGAAATCACAATTCTTCGCGAGAATATCGCTAATAATCGCGGCGGCAGGCGTCTCAATCATAATGCCCACAGGCATGCGGCTATCAAACATCTGTCCTTCGGCTTTCAGTTCGTTCTTGCAGATTTCGATTAAATCAAGCGTAGCTTTCAGCTCGGGCAGGTTTATAATCATAGGCAGCATAAATCTAACATTCTTATTAGCGGAAGCACGCAGTATAGCGCGAATCTGCGTCTTAAAGACGTCTTCGCGTCCGAGCAAGAAGCGTATGCCACGCACGCCAAGAGCGGGGTTATCCTCGTGAAAGTTAGTCTCACTGGTGAATTTATCGCTACCAATATCAAAGGCGCGGAAAGTAATCGCGTGCGGGAAAGCCCTATCCGCAAACTGCGAGTAGGACACATATTGCGACTCTTCATCCGGGAAGGTATTCAGTCCAAGGATTAAACTCTCTGTGCGCACCAGCCCCACGCCATCGGACTTAGTCTTCACGGTGTTATCGATATCTCGCATGGTATCAACGTTGGACATAATCTTAATATAACGCCCATCTTTAGTCTCTGACGGCAGGTTGCGAATCTGCCCCAGCCTATCCTGGTGCTCCTTCTCAATAATCTTCTTCAAATTATAGTGAGAAGTAGCCTCATTATTTGGATTTACAATCACCACGCCGGCATAGCCATTGATGATGATAGTATCGCCTGTTTTTATCTTCGAGCAAGCATCTTTCACGCCGATTACAGCCGGTATTTCATACGAACGCGCCAGAATCGAGCAGTGAGAAGTCAGCCCGCCGACTTCAGTTATTAATCCTGCTATCCCCATTGATTGATAATGAATTAGCTCGCTTGGGGTTATATTCCTCACAACGAGGATATCGCCTTTGCTAACTTGGAACAGCCCTTTGCGTCCCCATATAATATCCAGCAGCCTATCCTTAATATTGTCAATTTCGAAGGCACGCTCGCGCAGGATAGAGTCCTTAGTGCTTAGCAGGAAATTGCGCTGTTGGTCGTAAAATAGGGTGATTGCGCTTTCTGCGGAGTACCCCTTCTCTATGTAACTGATAATATCCTTTTTTAGGATATCATCATTAATTAGCATAAGGTTGGATTCCAAGATGGTAGCGATATTGGGCTGAGTTTTGTCCAGCTCGCTGATAATAGCGGTATAATCGTCGGATAGCTCGCGGGAAGCTGAAATAAACTTACTGATATTCGCTTCTATTTCGCTATCGTTAATGACTTCATTATAGTTAATATCGACTTTTGAATACTCAACAACTGCCGCTCCCATATACACACCGGGAGAAGAAGGAATACCATTAAGCATAAGTTTACTTCCTCGATTTTGATACTACTTTTTGTTCTAATTTCGTAATGAAAAAATAGGTTAGTGCCAAGGCAACCAAGAAGATTACTCCCAGTGCCAAGTACCAAGCAAACTGGCTCATTACGTAAGCCACGATGAAAAGTACCGAAGCGGCAAGATTAGTGATACTTAGCACTATCTTGCCTGTCTTCAGACTTTTGCGAATTTGCTCTATGCTTTCTTTCTTTTCGCTCATAAATGCTTATTAGCCAAAGGCTTACTTGCTTAGTTTAGTGTTCATAATCTTTGGAATAGCGCCTTCGTAAGCATCGATTAATTCATTCACATTTGTATTAATGAAGTCCTTAATGATGAAAGCACCATTAGTTACTTTTCCGAGCTTATAGATTTCCACATTATGCTCTTTAGCTTTTGCTTTAATTGCATCAGCTTGAGCAGGGGAAGCACTAATAATTATGCGTGATTGAGATTCGCCGAATAGCTTTCCTGCGGTAAGCTCGTCGAACGACACTTCACAAGCTAAGTTATTGGAGTATATAGCACTTTCAGCGAGAGCGATTGCAATACCACCTTCTGCTGTATCGTGAGCAGAGTTGATAAGTTTATTTTTGATAATATCAAGAGTGAATTTCTGCAGTCTCATTTCTTCTTGGATATCAAGCATAGGAGGCATACCTTTTAGTTTGCCGAGCTTTTGCTTCATATATTGAGAACCGCCGAGCTCTTGGCGATCATTACCGATTAAGTAAATATCATCACCTTCGTTCTTGAAGTCAGCGCTCATAACGTAGTCCAAATTATCGATAACGCCGAGCATACCGATTGTTGGAGTTGGGAATACTGCGAAGTCTCTTGATTCATTGTGGAAGCTCACGTTTCCGCCAGTAACAGGAGTATTAAGAGCGCGGCAAGCATCGCCCATACCGCGAATAGCTTCTCTGAAAGTCCAGAATACTTCCGGATCGTATGGATTACCGAAGTTCAAGCAGTTAGTAATTGCCACTGGTTCAGCGCCTGTGCAGACTACGTTTCTCGCAGCTTCAGCCACTGCGGAAAGAGCACCGGTATATGGGTCTAAGTAGCAGTATCTTGAGTTGCAGTCAGTAGTTAGGGCTAAACCTCTGCCTGGGATTTCTTTTAAGCGAATAACGCCGGCATCGCCTTTGATATTCACAGTATTAGTGCGCACTTGCGAGTCGTATTGTCTGAATATCCATCTCTTAGAAGCCACTGTAGGAGAAGTAAGAGTCTTCCAGAAGTCATCTGCAGTAACTTTATCCTTATTCATTGAGTTAGCGTCGAAAGTGCGAGTTTCCTTCAGGTATTCAGGTTCTTTGAATGCGGGATCGTTCTGCGGAGCGCCACCACCCAATACGAGAGTATCGGCTACTAAATCCACCACGAACTTACCATTTCTGTGCATAATGAGCTTTCCGCCTTCGATTACTTCGCCGATTTGCACCATAGGAACGTCCCACTTTTGGCAGATTGCCATAGCAGTGTCCACTTTGTCTTTATCAATAACGAAGAGCATTCTTTCTTGAGATTCAGAAAGGAGGATTTCATAAGCACTCATACCTTCTTCGCGGAGAGGCACTTTGTCTAAATCTATCTTCATACCAACGTCTGTGCGGGCACTCATTTCAGAAGTTGAGCAGCTAATACCAGCAGCACCCATATCCTGCACGCCGACTACTACGCCACTTTTGATAAGCTCGAGAGTTACCTCTAATAGCATTTTCTCTGCAAATGGATCGCCCACCTGCACTGTAGGACGCATATCTTCAGTTTGCTCGTCGAACTCACGAGAAGCAAGCAGAGAAGCTCCGTGAATGCCGTCTCTTCCGGTGCTGGAGCCAACTATCATCACAGGGTTTCCGGGACCTTTAGCAGCGGCAGATGCAGTTTGGTCAGTCTTCACTATGCCGACAGCCATTGCATTTACGAGCGGATTATCGAAATAGCAGTCATCAAAGTAGATTTCCCCAGCGATAGTAGGAACGCCGAAAGAGTTACCATAATGGCTAATTCCATTAACTACGCCGCGAAGGAGGAATTTAATTCTTTCGCTATCAAGTTCGCCGAAACGCAGAGAGTTAAGCGCTGCGATAGGGCGTGCACCCATAGAGAAAATATCTCGCAAAATTCCGCCCACGCCTGTTGCAGCACCCTCGAACGGCTCAATAGCCGATGGGTGATTATGGCTTTCTATCTTAAAGCAAATAGCGTAGCCGTCGCCTATATCGACGAGTCCAGCATTTTCTTCGCCTGCATCTACGAGCAGTCTGCCCCCAGAGCGTGGAAGAGTCTTAAGCTGTTTGATAGAGTTCTTATAAGAGCAGTGTTCGCTCCAGAGAACACCATACATACCGAGTTCAGTGTAGGTAGGTGTGCGACCGAGCATTTCGACTATTTTTTCATACTCTTTGGCAGTCAGCCCTACTTCTTTTGCAGTTTCTTGATTAACTTCGATTTCAGAATATAATTTCTCGCTCATAATTAAATTTATAGTTTAGTATTGATCTTCTATTAAATATATAAAAGGCAAATATACGCATTTTTTTTGAACTTATGAAGTATAATATAGAAATTGTGGAATTTTTGCATCACATATTCCTCATAAAACAAGAATATCTAAAACAGATGGGCATTTCTATTTACTAAGAAGTCCCACCTATTTTAGATATCTATTTTTTTTGCGTATTATTATGTATTAATGAGTCAATAATTACTCAATTTCTAAGTGCAGGTTAGCAGACTTTACGCTATGAGTTAACATTCCACTTGAAATTGCATCTACTCCGGTTTGCACGTATTCAGCTAAGTTGCTGAAGTTAATGCCACCAGAGGCTTCGAGGAATATGTCCTTTCTGCCCAATTGATTACGCACCAAATCAACACAATGGCGAATGCCATCAGGAGAGTAATTATCCAATAGCAGTCCGTCCACGCCAGCTTCTATAGCCTCTTTTATCATCTCGTCCGATTCCACTTCCGCTTCTATCGGCAGCCCATAATTATGCGATTTAATCAGCTCTATGGCTCTTCTTAGGCTGCCCGCCGCTTTGATGTGATTATCCTTAATCAGCACGCCAGCCGAAAGGTTATACCTATGGTTTTGTCCGCCAGCCACAGCCACGGAGTACTTTTCGAACACGCGAAGTCCGGGAGTAGTCTTGCGAGAATCAAGTATTCTAACTCCATAAGGCTTAGCGACTTGCACCATTTTATGAGTTATGGTAGCGATGCCGCTCATCCTCTGCATAAGGTTAAGGATAATACGCTCTAAAGCAAGTATTTTCCTTGCAGGACCAGTTACGCGAGCGATTACCTCGCCGTTGCGTATTAGCTCGCCGTCTTTCTTAAGAATCTCTAATTTATAGTCATCGCCGAAGAAGTAAGGAAGTAGTATTCCGCCGGAAAGCACGAAGTCCTCCTCTGCTTCGAAGTATGCAGTGGTAATGGCTGTATCCGGGAATATCGGGTCGGAAGTTTTGTCGCCATTTGGCATATCTTCGAGCATAAACTCCTGCAATTTCTGCAAGATTACATCTTTTGGTATGTCTTTGATTTGATTATACTTTATCATTTGCTTAGCTCCAACATTTTTTCGAGTGGTTTCAGTGCTGCGAGTCTCAGCTCTTCTTCTAAGTGTATTTCCGGAGAAAGAGTTACGAGAGCTTCCTCTAAATTATCAAGAGTAATCATTTTCATATGCTCGCACACGTTGAGCGAACCATTCTTTGCAGACACAGGGATAAATCTTTTATCTGGGTTATTGGTTTCCAATGGGTAGAATACGCCCGGCTCGGTCAGGATGATAAAATCCTTCTTATCGACTTCCCCAGCTTTATTAATAATACCAGTGGTAGAGCCGATGAAATCAGCATATTTGAGTATATGCTGCGGACACTCTGGGTGCGCCAAAACCATAGCGTCGGGATATTCCGCTTTCTTGGCGATTACGTCCTCTTCAGAGAAGCGCAAATGCACGTGGCAACCGCCGTTCCACATAGTCATTTCCCTATCATACTTATTGGCAATGAAAGTGCCGAGATTCTTATCAGGAGCGAAGCATATCTTCTTATCCTTAGAAATGGAATTAACTATTTTCTCTGCATTCGCAGAAGTTACGATAATATCGGAAAGTGCCTTCACTTCGGTAGAGCAGTTGATATAAGTAATAAACACGACATCGGGATTCTCTTCCTTCCACTTTTTGAACTTTGCTGGGTCGGCAGAATCTGCCAAAGAGCAGCCGGCTCCCATATTCGGGAGAACTACTGTTTTCTGTGGGTTAAGGATTTTGGCAGTCTCTGCCATAAAGTGCACTCCGCAGAATACGATTACATCTGCATCAGTATTTTTTGCGGCTTGCGCCAAGGCGAGGGAATCCCCCAGGAAGTCGGCTATTGCCTGAATCTCTGGGATTTGGTAATAGTGGGCGAGGATTATAGCATTTTTTTCTTTTTTCAGTGCTATAATTCTTTCTTGTTGTTGTGTCATATCCTATTCTGTATAATTATTGCAAATTAATTGCATTCAAAAATACGGAAAAGAAAGCATATTGATGCAAGAAAAAATCGCAATAATAAAAAAATAAGCCTCCGGGATAATCCGAAGGCTTACTTTTTAGTTACTAATGAGGAAATTACTTGTTTGTATCTGCATCTACGAGTTCTAATTTTTTAGCTTTATCAGATAATTGCCAAATAAGAGTAGCAGACAC
Organism: Ignavibacteriota bacterium; assembly: GCA_041855325.1. GTDB lineage: Bacteria > Bacteroidota > Ignavibacteria > Kapaibacteriales > UBA2268 > CALLXS01. The sequence continues at coordinate 663 of JBHADY010000064.1, read as the reverse complement.
CACAGCGCCGGCAAATACATCAACAAATAATGACTCTAATCCGAAATCTACACTGTCATTGAAAACAGAGATTCGAAATATATTAACAACAGCAATATATGATAAAATCATTAATGGAACAGCTATTGCTTTTTTTGATAAAATGAATTGTTGAAATTTGTTTAATTTCATATTAGTTATTCCTTATAGTTATTATGTATATGATAATTATATTCTTAGTTCTCAAAAATTCAGATTGCAAAATAATACTTTTTTGCAAATTATGCAAGTTTTTGCAACAAGAACTGTTAATTTTATGAGTTTTTTTAATTTTTTACTTATCTTTGCATTCCAATATTATAATACCATAAGTCTATGTTTGAAGAAATTCCCGAAGGTTATATAGAACATAAATACACTTTTAACATCACTCCGAAGCAAAAGCCTATTCGGATAGATGTGTATCTTACTAACCTGATTCAAAACGCAACAAGAAATAGAATACAAAATGCAATAGAGAAAAACTTAGTCTTTGTGAATGGGCAAGTCGCAAAGGCAAGCAGAAAGCTCAAGCCCGGCGACTTCGTGGAATGCACGCTTATCAAGCCACCGCCAATACAGCTAATCCCGCAAGACCTGAATATCCCCGTCCTCTACGAAGATGATCACCTGCTGATAGTCAAT
>JBHADY010000063.1:0-3318 GCA_041855325.1 Ignavibacteriota bacterium | reverse complement strand
TAACTTAGTGCGCAGAAAAAGCTCAGAGTTTGAACTACTAAGAAACCTAAACGAACAGATAGTCTCTACTCACGATATTCAGCTTCTCTCTAATACGATAACCCAGAAACTGAACGAATTTACTAAATCGACTAATATAACACAAATTAGTCATTCTTGGATAGAGATTTTTGAAGAGAATAATATTCATTTCTATTACTCAAAAGTTAATATCAAAGACTTGCCAGAGCCACTACGCAAAGATCCAAGGCAATTACGCCAAGAGTATTCAGATGTAGTTGATTTCGATTCAAACAAAATAGTAAAAGAAAATAACGTAGATAAAAATGCTAAGCTGAGAGATAGATTTAACGTGGTTAAATCTTACATTATCTATCCAATCAAGAAGAGAGATGATGATAAGAAAATAGGTAATTTCGTTATCATTAGCAGTGAAGCAAATGTGTTCTCGGTAGAAATAGAAAAGCTATTAACTGCGATTAGTGACAGCGTAAGTATATCAATACACTATGCCCTGCTAATTCAGAAAATTAAAGAGCAAGAAAAATACGAAAGAGAAATGGAACTCGCCCGCGAGATGCAGGAAAAGCTTCTCCCTACTAATTTACCAACTATAGAAAATTACTCCATTAAGGCTTATAGTAAATCAGCTGAATCAGTCGGCGGAGATTACTATGAAATGGTAACTCTGAAGAATGGAAACCCTTGCCTACTCATAGGCGATGTATCCGGAAAAGGCATAAGCGCTTCATTCTATATGGCACAGTTTAAAGGTGTTATCATTGCATCGGCAAGCGAAAGCAACTCAGGCGAAGAACTGCTAAAGAAAGTAAATAATCTCCTCCACGGCAATATAGATAGAAAGATTTACATCTCTCTTTGCTCCTTAGAGATAAATGATAGTAATGGGAATATCACTATCTGTCGCGCTGGGCATATGCCTATTATACTAAAGCAAAATGGCGTAGTAAGTAGCATAACACCAGGTGGCATGGCAATAGGATTAACAAGCTCCAAAGGCTTCGATAAATGCTTAAGTCCAGTGAAAATCAAGCTGAATGAGGGAGACTCTTGTCTGCTCTATACTGATGGTCTAAACGAAGGTAAGGACAACACGGGAAAAGAGTACGGAATTGACAATTTGAAACAATGCATACAGAATAACGTATTCACTACCGGCGATGAAATGATCTCAGTAGTACTGGAAGACTTTCAAGCCTTTACAAATGAGGTAGCCCCATTCGATGATGTTACCATATTTGCAATAAAATACAAATAAGCAAACAATTAAATAGACAATAATTGAATATATATATGACAGGTACTAATTTTAGTGTATCAGATGAGCAAATGGGAGACATCTCCGTAGTTAGACTTAGTGGCTACTTAGATGCGCACACAGCTCCGAGACTTGAAAAGAAACTCAAAGAACTAACCGAAAGCGGAAAGTATAAGATTTTAGTGGATTTTCAAGACCTAACGTATATCTCCAGTGCTGGTTTAGGCGTGTTTATGGGTTCTATCGAAGAATGCCGCGAAAACAAAGGCGATATCAAAATGTGCCAAATGCAGGAAAATGTATATACTATTTTCGATCTCCTGGGCTTCCCTATGCTTTACGATATAGACGATAAAATGCAAACTCTTATCGACAAATTCAATGAACAAAAGTAATTTTAATGACAATAAATAATAATCTAACGATTTATTAAGGCAGATGAACAACAAAGAATTAGATATTAACTTATTAATTACGAATAGCGATATACGTAATTTGGCTACTATCCGAGAATTCATATATGAATACGTGATGAAAAAGGAAAATAGCCAGTTTTTCGCTGTTCAGTTGGCTCTGTCTGTTGATGAGATTTGCTCCAATCTGATTAAATACTCCTATAATTCGAACCCAAGAAACCTAATAAGAATTAAGATACAGTATTTAGAGAGTAAGATTATAATAGAAATCACCGATAATGGCACCGCATTCAATCTAAAGGAATATAACTCTCCGAGCTTCGAAGACTACTATTCTAACTTTATGAAGCGTGGCTTAGGAATAACCATCGTGAAGTCTATCATTGATGATATCAGCTATCTATCTACTGAATCGTTCAATAGGTTGACCTTGGTCAAATACTACAAATGAAATTCCTGATTATCTCCATACCGTTAATTATCTCCATTGTTTTAGGCTTTAAGAACTTTTTCGCTATAAGGAAATCCATAGTTTATGGCGGACTGTTCCTTATTGCCACTGTGATGATATTCCTTACTTTCGCTCCTAATATAAGCATAGATATGCACTCTGCTTCATTCCTCATCGAAGGTAAGTACGCTAGGGATATACCTGTATTGATTAACGCTAAACAGGCTAATCAATTTAAGCAAGATGGATACCTACACTATAGGAATGTGCATTTCGCTGCTACAGGTCGCGACTTCCAATCTGGAGATATATTGCATTTTAAGCGCACTGGGGATTTATATGCAGAGATGACACAATTCAGCACGAACAACTGTAGCATAAATTTCAGTTTCATTCCCGGAATAGAGGAATACGTAAGGCTATTCCCATATCACGTAGCTTTCGCTTGGGTGGGACTAATGGGATTCATTCTTTCCCTTATTAGTTCGATGCGTTCTCTATTCACGAATCAAGTGCAGTGTTCTTCTCGTGCTTACGTATATGCGAAATTTGGATTTATCTTCACCATTCTTGCTACTGTTCTCGGAATGATCTGGGCAAAGCACAGCTGGGGTTCATTCTGGAACTGGGATCCTCGCGAGCTATCCATAGTCCTATTGCTCGCCATATATGTGTCTTATTTCATTCTTCGTTCATCTATCGATAATGAAGTAAAGAAAGCTAAACTATCATCAGTATATGCAATTTTTGCGGGCTTATCTGCACCGTTCTTCATATTTATTATGCCGAGATTAACAAATGGTCTGCACCCCGGTTCTACTAATGATTCTGCTTCTCCTTTGATTGGTATCTCTAAGCAATCTATGATGAATATGGATTTACTAATTGTATTTACATTGTGTTTATGCTTTTTCACCTTACTATTTTTTGCGATATATCATAAAAATGTGGAAAACTATTTAATCAAACAGAGAGAAAGTACACTTTTCTAATGGGCGATTAATACGCAGATTTCGTACTTTTCACAACAGAATAATTAACTCAGATTAATAAATCCATAAATAGTTTTATAAATTGATGAAATTATAAATATTTGGGGATATAGTCGAATATATTTTAATTATAAGGAGATTTTTATGGAAAATAATTTTAATAAGAGCAAAAAACAGATG
>JBHADY010000062.1:0-6729 GCA_041855325.1 Ignavibacteriota bacterium | reverse complement strand
CTTGCAATTACTCAATAGGCAAATTCCTTGGTCCTAAGGTATTCACCGGACACTATAAATTCCTGAAGAAAGAGTATTTGGATAAAGCACATACATTCTATGAAAAGTACGGTGCTAAGACTATCATCATTGCACGCTTCGTGCCTATCGTTAGAACATTTGCGCCATTTGTTGCTGGTATCGGAGAAATGCACTACGGTAAGTTCATTACATATAATATACTTGGTGGATTTATTTGGACAGCCGGATTAACCTACGCCGGTTACTTCTTCGGCACTATTCCATTCATAAAAGAAAACTTCAGCGTGGCGATATTGACTATTATTTTCATATCATTATTGCCAGCTATCATTGAATTCATTCGCGAAAAAAGGAAAGCTCAGACCGCATAATGAAGAAAGTTCTCTATGTCTGGAAGGGACACTATCCATTCGAGATTCGCATACAGAAGATAGTCGAATCTCTCGCAAGCAAGGGATACGACACCACATTGCTATGCAAATGGACTGGCGAAGAGAAAGAACGCGAAGTCATCAACGGCGTTAAAGTCATTCGCGTGGGCTATCGCCAAAGTGGTAAGCTATACCTTCCGCTTCCATATAACCCCTATTGGAAGAAGGCAATTAGCCAAGTCGTTGCTGAAATTAAGCCCGGCTTGGTGATTAACAGAGAGTTTTTCCTTATGACTGAAACCTCGCCCGTCTGCAAAAAGCGTGGCATTCCCTTGCTAATTGATATGGCGGAGAACTATCCCGCTGCGATAAAGGAATTCGCCACTTGGCAGACTAATAACTTAAAGAAGACGATTCGCAATTTAGACTTACCAAAGTATTTTGAAAAGTGGGTAGTTCCAAAGGCAGATGGTATCATCGTCGTGTGTGATGAGCAAATCCCTCGTTTAGCTAACATTGGTATAAAGCCGAAAAATATAGGAGTTGTGCACAATACTCCTAACTTCCGTCTATTCGATATGAACGACACACCCGATAGAAGCGATAGCGATAAGTTCATATTCTTCCACCACGGGATGCTCTCTCGCGATAAGACTATAGACATATTCATTGAGGCTTTCCTTCAATCAGCCGAGAATATGAATATAGAATTGCGCGTGGCTGGTCACGGAGAATACTTGGATTTCTATAAGTCCATAGCGAACAAGTATTCATCAAAAGATAAAGTGAAGTTCCTGGGTAAATATCAACTATCAGAACTTAGAACAATAGCACAAAACTGCGACTGCGGCGTTCTTCCGTTTAAGTATAATGACTTCAATAACTATACTATACACAATAAGATTTTCGATTATTTAGCTTTTGGATTGCCTGTATTCGTCTCCCAGTGCGAACCACTGAAGCGTATAATTAATGAAACAAATGCCGGTGTGATTGGTGATTGCAGTAGCGTTGAATCTTGCAAGAATGCCATAATCACGGCTATTGAAGACATTAAAGCCAATAGGGATACTTACTCGCAGAATGCGACTAAAGCATACGAAAGCAAGTATAATTGGTCTATCGATGAGCAAAATTTAATAAAGTTTATATCTAAGTTTATTCATTAAGATTAATAAACTGAATTTAGTTTATGGAACAAGTGGCAGATAATTATAAAGTAGCGGCTGTATTGATAACCTTCAACAGATTAGAATTTCTGAAGGAAATCGTCCAAGCCCTGAAGAGCCAAACACGAAAAATAGACGAGATATTCGTTATTCATAACTCCGGCACTGACGGCACTGCCGAATGGCTCGCAGAGCAGGACGGTCTGACTGTCATCACTCAGCTGAACACAGGAAGCTCTGGCGGACAATACACCGGCTTTAAAGCTGCTTATGAAGCTGGCTACGATTGGATTTGGACTATGGACGATGACGTAGTCCCCGCTGCGAACACACTTGAACAGCTACTCACCGGCTTCGATAGCTCTCCACAGGAATACCATAACACTATACGCACTCCTCTTCGCCTTATGCCCAATGGCAAGCCCTATCTTAACGATTGTTTAGAGTTTAACTTATCTAATCCATTTAAGGGTATATGGAAGCGTATTCTCAGCACTAAGGATTTAAATCAGAAGTTCATTCCAGCTGAGGGCATCACATTCGAAGGTCCTATCTTCCACCGCTCTATAGTCGAGAAAATCGGCTTCCCGGACAAGAACTTCTTTATCTTTGCAGACGATACAGAATATATGGTTCGTGCTATCAAAGCAGGTGCAAAAGCCTACATCTATACAAATGCAAAGTTCCAGCGTAAGCTTGATTACACTGAGCCTACGGAGTTCGGCTGGAAGCATAAATATATTATTAGAAATATTATCGCAGTCGACGTGATGCATGGCACATTCGCAGTCCGCTTATTGAGACCATTTAGAGACCTGCTGAAGTGGAGCCTGAGATCGAAATCACTCGCTGACTTAAAAACTACATTCCAAGCCTTCGCGGCTGGATACTTTTATAAACAGGAAAATTAATATGGCACATACAGAAATACCACAAGCAGAAAACCCGAATTCTATCAAAGATGTATTCGAAAGATACTATAAAATCGTAGAAATACTAAGAAAGCAGTGTCCGTGGGACAAGGAACAAACCCACGAATCGCTCGCTCCGCTCATCATAGAAGAGACTTACGAACTGGTGCAAGGCATACACAATGGCGATATAAACGACGTGAAGAAAGAGCTCGGCGACGTGCTTCTTCACATAGTTATGCACTCGGTCATAGCAAGTGAAACTGATAAGTTTAATATTATAGACGTTATCAATGCGAATGCGGAAAAGATGATAAACCGCCATCCTCATATCTTCGGTGATGTGGAAGTCTCTGGTGAAGAAGAGGTAACCAAAAACTGGGAACAACTAAAAATGAAAGAAGGACAAAAGTCCGTCCTCAGTGGCGTGCCTACGGCTATGCCAGCCCTCTTGCGTGCAGATAGAATACAGCACAAAGCCAGTCGTATAGGCTTCGATTGGAACAATATTGACGGCGTGTGGGACAAAGTAAATGAAGAACTGAATGAGTTCAAAGAAGAGGTGAAAAATAAGAATCAAGAGAAGATAGAAGAAGAATACGGCGATTTACTCTTCGCTCTCGTAAACCTCGGAAGATACCTAAACATAGAGCCGGAAGCTGCACTAATGCGCACAAACGACAAATTCACTCGTCGCTTCCAATACATTGAGAAGAAAGCGAATGACTTAGGCAGAAAACTCAATGAAATGACACTCGAAGAGATGGATGCTATTTGGGACGAAGCTAAATCTAAAGGTCTATAATAGAAATTAAGGTTATAGTTCGCTATACAGCTTCAATATTCCATTAGCGAAGTATTCCCAATTCGCAATATCTTTGAACTTTTGAATGCCAGACTTATACTGACTAATATCACTTGCATAGAAGTCATTAATGGCACTGGCAATTGCTTTTGGCGTGATTTCCTCCACCATAATGCCCGCATTATATGTGGTTATCGCCTCGGATAAGCTACCTGTATTGGTCGCAATCAGAGGCATATCAAAGTTATATGCTATGCTGGTTATTCCACTTTGCGTAGCCGAGCGATACGGCAGAACGCACACATCCGCCGCAGAGAAATAAATATGCACCTCATTATCGCCTATGTAGTTATTGAATAGATGCACTCTATCCGCTACTTTATTCGTATCAATAGCCTTACGATAATCATCAAAGCTTCCATATACTTCGCCAGCAACTATGAGTTCAATATCCTCTGGCAGGTGCTTCATAGCTTGTATAAGTATATCTAATCCCTTATACTTGCGTATAAAACCAAAGAAGAGCAAATACTTCTTGTCGGGCGAAAGCTTCAGCTTTGCGAGGGCTTCTTCCCTCGCTATTTTTGCCTCGAATTGGTTATATATAGGGTGTTCCAGCTCAATGTACTTAGCATTTGGCTTAAGCGAGAGAAGATCATTTTTCACTGTTTGACTCATCACCACAAAGCCATCGCAGGAGTTGAGGAAGTACTTAGTCAGGGCAATATCCCCTATGCGTTTTTCGTGTGGAATTACATTATCAAGTATCGCAATATTCTTGCAGTTTATCTTTCTTATTTTTCTTGCCACTGTACCGAGAGATGGCGCAAAGAATGGCATCCAGAATTTCATTATATTAAGTTCTGGGTGAAAGACCGAAATATGCTTAGCAGTTTGATAATATGAAATTGGGTCTATAGTATCCAAACACCTGATGGAATCAACGACTTCGGCATTGTCATTTGGATGCACCATTTGGCTTTTTCCGGGGAAAAGTAACTCTGGGTATTGTCGGCGGAAAGTAAAAGCCTTAGTTGTATTCTCTTTTGATAGTTCCTTTAACAAGAGTGCATTAAACTGGGCAATGCCACCACGAAATGGGTAAAATGTTGATAAATAAGATATCTTCATAATCACAAAACCGATAAGTCTGTTAAGAACGTAAAATTAATAAATAATTCTCTTATAACAAAAGAGAAAATGAAATTCGATTAAATATGAACATAATATTTCTGTAATACAATAAATTTTCTTATATTTGTGTTTATGTTTATTCAGAATTAGCAATAGCACCTTAATGGCAAAAGATAAGCAAAACTCTTATGATGATATACTCACCGAGTTATTTTCTTACGTTAGAGCTGGAATTAAGCCCGGACTCGATAGTATAAACTTCCTGCTAGAAGTCCTCGGACGTCCGGAAAAGGAATATATGACTATCCACGTGGCTGGCACCAATGGCAAAGGCTCCGTGTGCAATATGCTTGCTTCTATTTTGCAAGAAGCCGGCTTAAAGGTGGGACTATTCACTTCCCCACACATAAGACGCTTTAATGAAAGAATAAGAGTAAATGGGCACTGCATTTCTGATGAGGAACTCGTCTTCAACTTGCGCGGATTTTTAGATTCTGCAAGAAGAAACGAAGCTACTTTCTTCGACATAACCACTGCCCTCGCATTCGAATACTTCAAGAATAAGAAGGTCGATATTGCCGTTATCGAAACTGGAATGGGCGGAAATTGGGATAGCACGAACTGCATTAACCCTATTCTTTCCATCATCACGCAGATTGATATGGATCACACAGAATTCCTCGGCAAGACTATTATGCAAATTGCTGAAGAAAAAGCCGGTATTATTAAAGATAATACCCCGGTTATTGTGTCCGACAATCACGTCGAGCTGAAAAACATCTTCATCAAACATGCTCGCGAAAAGAATGCACCTATCATCTTCTCCGACCATTGGTACGACTCCAAAGATGTGCTGATTGATGCTAATCTAAATATGGAATGCACTATATTTGATGATTTCCTATGCTATCCAGAGCTGAAGCTCCCGATGGCAGGAATTCACCAAGTAATGAATATGAAAACCGTTATCGCTGCATATAACCACCTGAAATTCACTCTCCCGCTGAATGAATCGCACTTACGTCGTGGTCTAGTGAACATAAAACAAAATACTGAATTCGCATATAGAACAGAGGTTATCCCCGGAAAGCATAAGATAATAGTGGATGTTTCGCATAACCCATCTGGGGCGAACTCCTTAGTGGAAACCATTCAGCTCTCACCGATGAAAGATATGAAGTTCGATATTTACTTCGCAGCTATGCAGGATAAAGACCTCGAGATGATACTTGCGAATATCAAACCGGTGGCAAAGTCAATCTCTTTGATACAACTCAAAAACGAAAGAGCTGCCTCCGTAGAGTACCTCGAAAGCCTTGCTCAGATGATTGGCTACACAAATATCAAGAAGTGCTATGACCCCGCAGATGCTTTCCAAGAGATAAATTCAGACTCCATTATCTGTGGTTCGTTCTATACTGTAGAGGCATTTCTTAAAACGTACCAAAATAATAGCTAATATAATCAGGTAATTTACTCAAATACCACCGAAAGGCTATCAATACAAACACCCCAAATATGCGATTATATCGCAATAAATGCATATTAATTGCATATTTAAAGCAATAATGCGACTAATAATTATGATATATCAAATATTTATCGTAATTTAGCAGTTTAAATTTTACTATTATTAATCCATTAATTTTTTGGAGATTATTCTAAATGAAAAGAGCTTATAATTTCTCAGCTGGTCCAGCTGTATTGCCAATCCCTGTGTTAGAAGCAACTGCTAAAGCTTCTTTGGATTTCAATAACTTAGGTATGTCTATCATGGAAATGAGCCACCGCTCTAAAGAGTATGACGAAGTATTCGTTCAAACTCAACTCGATGGCTTAAAAGTATTAGGACTTTCACCAGAAGAATATGATGTTCTATTCCTCGGTGGTGGCGCAAGCCTTCAGTTCATTATGCTTCCTATGAACTTCCTCCATACTTCTGCTGACTATATCAACACTGGTAACTGGTCTAAAAACGCTATTAAAGAAGCTAAATTCGTAGGTAAAGTAAATGTTGCTGCTTCTTCTGATGATAAGAACTTCAACTACATTCCTCGCGAATTCAACTTCGATCCAAACGCTGACTACGTTCACTATACTACAAATAACACTATTTTTGGTACTCGTTTCAGCTTTATTCCAGAAGTTGCTCCAAACGTTCCACTTATCTCTGATATGTCCTCTGACTTTATGAGCCGTCCAATGGATTATTCTAAATTCGCTATGATTTACGCTGGCGCTCAAAAGAACATTGGTCCTTCTGGCGTTACTATGATTGTTATTCGCAAAGACTTCGCTGAAAAAGCAAAAGAAGCTGT
>JBHADY010000061.1:0-4075 GCA_041855325.1 Ignavibacteriota bacterium | reverse complement strand
GTGTTTCTTTCTCGATTTCTTCAATTGTGTAATTATCTAAGCCTTTGGAAGACCACTTCACGGCTTGGCTTCCTGCAGTTGCGGATTTAGTCTCTACGCAAACTTCATCAGTTACCATAAATACGGAGTAGAAACCCACACCGAATTGACCAATCATATTGGCATCGAACTTCTCGCCACTTTGCGATAACTTCTCTATAAAGTTAAGAGTTCCAGAGCTGGCGATAGTACCAAGTTGTTTCACGAGCTCTTCCTCTGTCATACCGATACCAGTATCTTCTATGGAGAACTCGCCTTTTTCTTTATCTAATTTAATCTTAATGTTTAGGTCTAATTCTGGATTAATATAGTCTTGACCACTTGACCTCATAAAGCGCACTTTATTAAGTGCGTCCGATGAGTTAGACACCAACTCTCGGAGGAATATTTCGGGATTTGTATATAATGAATGCACTATTAAGTTCAATAGTTGCTTCATTTCTGCTTTAAATTCAAAAGATTTAGGCATATTAAATATATTACTAACTTTTAAAATTCTACATTTTTCAACAGGTATTGACGAAGTGCTGTAAATTATATTATTTAAATAATTTGTTCGCATTATGTAACCAAATTGGTAATAGTAACGTCTAATTGGGTGGTAAATAATGTTAACTTCTAATTAAAGGTATTATAATGAAATCAATAAACAGATTATTAATCATAGTGTTAGCGGCTTTCGCTATCTCCTGCGGAAGCGATATCCCAGTTACTCCGAGCAATGGTATCGATGATAATCGCGGTGGAAATGGTGGTAACGGCGGGAATGTACCTGTCGAAGGAGTATTCGACTTCACTAACTTTATGCCTATTAACTTTATCGAATATATCCTCGAATCCGATGGCACTGAAAAACCAGTATTCGCAGGAAAAATGGTATTCGATAAAACAAAGAAAATACTAAACCTCGGTGGAGCAATAGGATACGAAATAGATAAAAAGTATAATAAAACTGGTAACTATACTCCAGATGATGAAGACTTCGTTTATATAGCTCACAAAGGCGGCAAGCAGTTCTTCATTGATGAAGATGTAATTAACTCTATGGTGGAACTAATGTCTCCAAAAGATATAGATCTTCCCTTCGAGCTTCCAGATGACACATATTATCTATTATTAGACTTAGATGCTCCTATTAATCAAGCAAAAGTAATTGCTGAATTCCCATACCAAGATGATGACCTTAATCCATACATAGCTGTTAAAGGTAAGATAATCTTAGAGATGACAAGAAAAGGCGATCAAAAGTTCAATTACAAAGGTAACGATATAAACGTTCAAGCCGTTACTGCTTCAATTACTTTCGATGGCTCTTATCTACTTAAGGGCAGAAATATTCCTAGCCCAACACCAACTAAGATTACCATTAATATGAACTTCTTAGTACACCATAAAATGGGTATCGTGAAGCAATGGGTGCCTTTCAATGTTATTAAACTTGCCGAAGGTATTGAGTTCCCACTCAATGGCTATCAGTTCAAAATTAAGTAATGAATTCAATCTATATAAACTATAATAAGGATTAATTATGCAACAAAAAATCAAATTAGCCCTGCTCGCAGCATTAGCATTATTTATGTATAGCTGCGGCGACACAGGAAACACAAATCCGGAAACTCCTATCGATTACTTCAGCGTAAAAGAAGGCGATCACTTCATCTATAATACTTACACTTTAGATGATAACAATGTAGAAAACTTCGATAGCATCGACTCCGCTTACGTGGGCGCTTTGGAAAATTGGAATGGTCAGCAGTGCAACCCTGCTACTTTCTATAGCTTCGACCCAAAAGATAATGACTTCGAAAAAACTGGCTCATTTAAGATGTACAACACTAAAGAACAAGCTTTCTTCAGCGGTAACTTCTTATCAAGCACTCTTGAAGGCTTTTTGAAAATGATGTCTGAAGATATTGGCAATGTATTATCTACAGTGGATAACTCTTGGGCAAAAGTAATAGACTTAAGCAAAGACTCATTCTCTATTCTTCCTAAGGACATAGAAATTACAGACGTTCCAATGACCGCTGATTTAGGCGTTGGCAATATGCCAGGAGTAGACCCAGGAAAAATCACTCTTGATATTTCTTACAATGCTGATGTAATCAAACAGCCAAGCAAACAATTCAATGATAAAATGAAGAACAAATCTGTTAATGCAGTTACTGCAAAGATCTCTCATAAAGTGAAATTAAGAATTAAATTTGAAAAAGCTGTAATGGGAATGAAAGAACTCCCTCTCAAAGATCCATACATTAAATTTGATCAATATATTACTTTCGCTGAAGGCATTGGCTTAGTAAAAGAATATGTTCCAGACCAAAAAGTTAGCTTAACTGCTACAATTGCTGGAGTGAACGTAAAAGTAACTAAATACGACATAGGTGGCTATGTGAAGAAATTACTCAGATACAAAAAAGATAAGTAATTACCACTTCGCATAATAAAATTATGAACAAAATAGAATAAAGGCGGACTTGTTCCGTCTCTCCTTGTTTGTAAAATAACGGATTTATTACCAACAGTCATTTAATAGGTATGAAAAAACTATTGATAACTTCACTAATAGTGGCTGGAGCACTCACAGCAAATGCGCAAATTAAATACCCTGCCACTCCGCAAAAACCGGTTACCAATCAGTACCATAACTTCAAAATCACTGACCCATATCAATGGCTCGAAGATAAAAGCGATAAAGAAGTGTATGATTGGTCGCAAACTCAGCATAAGTTCACACTTGATTTCATCAAAAACAACTACAAGGATATCCCTGGCTTTAAAGATGAAATTATGAAACTTTTGGACAGAGATTACATCGGTGCTCCTTTCTTCAAAGCTAAACGTGAATTCTTCTATGCTCGCAAGAAAGGCGATGCACAGTCAAAACTCTATACAAGAATCAAAGGCAAAGAAATATTAGTATTCGATCCTAATATCTACGATAAAGAAGGCAAAGCTGCAATTACAGACGTAGAATTTACTGAAGATGGAAACAAAGCTGCTATCGCCGTGCAATACAGAGGCGATGAAATTAACGAATACAGAATCGTTGATACTAAAAACGGAAAAGTTATAGGCGAACCTATCACTGGGCTTCGTGGCTTCTCTTGGACTAAAGACGAAAAGCACGCTTATATCTCTGTGCGTACTCGCGAAATGATTGATAAGCAAATTCCTATTCAGACTTACTTACACAAATTAGGCGACAAACGCGAAAACGATAAATTCCTCCTTGCTCCGAAAGATGCGAAAGACTTCGCAAGCATTTGGGACACAGAAGAAGGTGACCTTACTTTCATTAGCGAAGGCGACTTCTATTCTAACTCTCTTAAAGTGAAAAAAAGAGGCTCAGACGAAGAATTTAAGACTATTTATTCCAGCAAAGAGTTCAAAGCTGATCCTTTCGTTAAAAATGGCAGAATCTTCTTTATGACTAATGATAAAGCTCCAAACTTCAAGATTATGGTTACTGGAATCAATAATCCTGATTTTAAAAACTGGAGAGAATTCTACCCAGAAAGCAAAGAAACAGTACTAGAAGGCTTCGCTATCACTAGCGATTATGTTATTATCCAATACAAAAAAGACGTATTAAGCAGATTAGCTGTATATGACTTAAATGGCAAGTACTTACGTGAACTTGAATTACCAGAATTAGCAGACGTTAGCTCTATATCTTACCACAAAGAAAGCAACTCTATCTACTGCGGTTTTGCTACTTTCCAAAGCTCATCTAAGCTCTATAAACTCGATGGTAAGACATTAGAATGGAAATTCGTATTCCAAGATAACCCGCCTATCGATACTAAAGACATTCAAGCTGAAATGGTATTCTACCCATCAAAAGATGGCGTGAAAATACCATTATTCTTAATCCACAAGAAAGGCATCAAACTTGACGGAAACAACCCTACTCTTCTCTATGGTTATGGTGGTTTCAACATCAGCATGGGTCCTCGCTTCCTCGGCGCTACAGCTTCATTCATCAACCGCGGTGGTGTTTATGCTATAGCTTGCTTACGTGGCGGTGCTGAAT
>JBHADY010000060.1:0-4950 GCA_041855325.1 Ignavibacteriota bacterium | reverse complement strand
TCTTAAGAGTACCGTTGCTATAAAGCACAACCATTGGGACTTTCACCATACTTGTGTCTGTGCTTGTGGTATCCTTTGGCGCACCATATACATAGCCTTCCGAATACACACACATCTCTATACTTGGATATAGCACCTTCGCCTCTGCGAGTATCTTCTCGCCGAAAGTGGAGATATTGCTTAAGCTATCTATCTTCTTCTCAGCTTGCTGGAGCGCATAAACAGTGGTGTTTAGTTTATTCTCTAAGACTTCGCGCTCGCTCAGGAACTTCTGAGTATTTTCCTGCAGCTCGGCTGTGTTGAATCCCTGATTTATGCTAATCTTAGATGTATCTAAATCGTGCATTGCAGCTAACTTCTTAATCTGCGTTTTAGTATCAGGAGTAATACCATAACCTGCGAACATCAGCTCTATGGAGAAGCTATCTTCATCGAGGTGGCTCTTCATCAAGTAATTACCATCTACTATGGATACATCTTTCAGGAAGCTCTTCGCATTCATAGAGAATTCTTCTTTCTTCACTAACTTATAGCCCAAATACACACTCGGAACTATGGTTATTAATATTATTATACTTATGTATCTATTCAGACTCTTCTTCTTCTCCGCTGGAATGTCCGAACGAATTGGGAACTTCAAGTATTGGCATACTATCAAAGTCGCGAGAGCGATGAATACCGCATTGATTGCAAATAAGTACAACGCACCGAAGAAAAAGTTAAACTGAAACGTTCCCAATCCATACCCCGCCGTACAAATAGGTGGCATAAGAGCTGTAGCAATCGCAACGCCGGGAATAACATTGCCCTTCAGTTTGCTACTAAGTGCGAGTATTCCTGCGAAACCACCAAACAGAGCGATAATAACATCGTATATAGTCGGGGAGATACGTGCGAGCAACTCGGAGTGTGCCTCATTCACAGGCGTTAAATAGAAATACACAGCCGATGCCATTAAGCTGGCAAACACGGCAAGCGATAAGTTGCGAATGGACACCTTCAGCAGTGTGAAATTATACGTCGCCAAGCTATAGCCTATACCATTGATAGGTCCCATAAGCGGGGAGATTAACATCGCACCGATAATCACAGCAGTGGAGTTCATATTTAGTCCCACAGATGCCACGATTATTGCGAATATCAGCACGAAGAGGTTAGTACCCTTGAACGCAACTGCCTTCTTTATTTCCTCGTGTATTTTATCATAGCTTTCTAACTCTGATCGTATAGAAAGCAAATTTTTAAAATAAGTTAGCTTATCTTCCATTGTATTTTCCTCTTTATTTATATAGTCAGTTTGACGTATAATAGTATTTTCTTATTATACTTTATGCTATTTTTTCCAGTGCATTTTTATGCTTACGATTTCGCTATTCGTGCCAATTCTATATGGCGCACCCCATAGTCCCAAACCTGAGGAAACGTATATTTTAGCATCGCCTTTCTGTATTAAGCCATAAGCCTTTTCATACATAGCCCCAACGATGAGATTCACCGGAAAAAACTGCCCATTGTGAGTATGCCCAGAAAATTGGAAATCTATGCCGTTTCTCTGCACTTCTTCTAATTCCCAAGGCTGGTGGTCTATGCATATAATTGCATATTCTTTGTTAAGATCTTTGCTAAGCTCGGATAAACTCTTGCGTCTTTTGTTTGTCTTGTCATCTCGTCCTACTAAGTAAAAGCTGGAGTCAATCAGCAGCGCTTCGTCCCTCAGCACTCGTATATTTGATGCTTTATAGAACTCTGCTACCTTTTTCATATCGCGACTGATATATTCGTGATTTCCATACACAGCGAACACACCCATCGGAGCTTTTATCTGCCTAAGATCTTCATATAACTTTTGGTCAAGCACCGGCTTCATAGCTCTATCTATCAAATCCCCACCCAAAAGCACAATGTCCGGCTTCTGTGCGTTTATCATTTGCACGAATTCCTGCAGCCTCTCCTTACCGATTAGTGCATTCAGATGTATGTCGCTCACAGCTACTATGTTCAGCTCTTTGCGGTTCTTCGCTGGCTTATTCACTTCAATTTCCAGCTTTTCTACCTGCGGTCTATTGAAATTCCCATAGCCGACAAACATCGTAATTATTACTAGCCCTATTATCTCGAAGGACATACGATTTGAAAAGCGAGTGATATCATTCGTAATCTGGAAGAAGTGGTTAATCACTCTGAATATATCCACCAAAATGAAACCGACAAATAGGTAAGCTGCAAAAAGAAAAAAGCTATGCCCCACGAACTCCACCACTCGGGATAAGCCCACTGGCATTACATCCTGCAGCATCATTGCCAGCACGAAGGCGAGAATACCCACGCTCATTACTATGTTAAAGATTAGTCTTCCCTTGCTAAACACAGAAAAGAGCTGTCCGCCCCGCCAAAAGGAATACACTAATGAGCATATCCACACCAAGAGGAAGCCTATAAAGAATGCGTATTTCATATATTATGTTTATTTATGTCTTATGAATGATTATATTCTTATAATTGAAAAAAGCCTATTTCACTTTTATTTAGCAAATTAGGCTTATTATACTTATGCTTATTGTAATTAGTATTATCTATTACTTATTATCTATTTAAAGCTACGATTCACCGCCTGCATAATGGCATCGGGAGTAATATGATCCATACAGAAATATTCCTTGTTCTTGCACTTTGGACTAAAGTAACAAGTGCACTCCACTGTTGGTTGCACTATTTCGCCACGTCCATAAAGTTCGAACTCGTGCGGATTGAAAATATTATTCATCAGAATTAATTTTTTCTTCAGACCTATCGCCAAGTGCATCCCCATAGTAACTGCACTCACGATGGCATCGCATTGGTTCATCTGCGAGATGAATGTCTTCAGCGGGAAAGTACCGGGATAATACGCCCCAGTCTGCTCAGAGAAGTACTTGTTCTTTTCGTCTTCCTGTTTTCCGCCAAGTAACATAGGAAAATAGCCCTCATCTTTCAGCATCTTTATTAGCTTAATCCAGTTGTCATTGCTCCACAAACGCGAAACCCACCTGTCGCCGCAACCGGTGTTTAAGCCAATAATCTTCTTTCCTTCGTTTGGAATATCCCACTTAATGCTTGTGTCGCAATCTATTACGTATTCCTCGCCCTTAAATTCAAGTTCGCACAGTTCGAAAACTTCCACGAGATAGGATTTTCTATTCGTTTTGTTTATATCATCAAATAGCCCAGTCATATACTTATGCACAGCAGATTCTCGCAAAGGATATGGCTTTCCATCCTTCAGTCCGAAGCCGTACTTTTCCGTTGCGTTTAATCTATTGCACAGGGCACAAGCGAAGTTATCCTTATCTAATGAATACACCTTATCGAAGTGTGTCTCTTCTAATAGCAGCAGATTCTCGATGTTTAGCGTTAGTATCTTATCGATTTCATTCTGCGGGAGAATATCGGGATATTGAGTAATCCACCATATTTCCTTAGTAGGCATAATCTCGCGGAACTGCTTAAGGAGTGGTGTCGTGCGAATCACATCACCAATTGCTCCGAATTTTATTATTAAGACTTTACCATCAGTGTGCTCATATTGTGAGCAGTTGTCGCAATGCACGCCAGATTCCTTGTGCGGTTTACAGGGAATATCACCTCGAAACTTTTTGCAGTCTCTCTTATATTCAATAGCCATTATAATTTATACTCTAATCCTATGAAGTAATGAAATGCTCCTACGTAATGTTCGCTCTCTTCGGTTCTGCCGAATGGAGTAAGCAATTGACCTCTATTATTGTCTCTGCCGATTGCATTCCAAGATTCGTATCCAGCGAATGCATTAATATAAAAGTTATTGAGCAGGTGTCCGCGAATGCCAAGTTTCGCCTCACCACCGAAGCGGATGGCATCTTTTTTTGGCTTATACGGGAACTTCTCAATATTTACGTTGTCATTGCCTATAATCTTAATATCCTCGCGTATGAAGTCCTGTCCTGTTGTCAAGTAAGTCTTAAAATCAAGCCCCAAATAGAACTTCACATCTCTAAATTCAGTCTGCAGGAATTGCCAATCAGCACCAATGGAGAACTTATGGACGTCTATGCGGTGCTTAAAAGTACCATAATACTGCAGCTCTGGAGTTAAGTTGTAATAGAGCATTTCGCCAGCTCGCAGGAACTGATACTCATAAGATATTGGCAGGAGAAAATTACTCTCTCTATCGATATTCGTAGTAACTGAGACGCGAATGGACGATTCCATCCCATCAAAGCTACCGCCAATGACGTGATCATTTGGGTCTGAGCTGAATGTAATATTTTTCGCCGAAACGGAGTTCCTATCGAACTGCGAGCCAGCTAATCCCAAACCAATGTAATACGTGCTAAACGGATCATTGTCCGTACTTTTAGGGTATTCAGCATAAGCCGAAGCGCAAGCAACAAGCAGTGCCATCGCTGTAATCAGTATTCTTAAATGGCTTTTCATATCATTCCCTTATTAATATAATTTTTCTTTTATACTATACGAAGAGTTATCAATAGTGTTTTTTACGAGCATTTCTCCCAATAGACCAATGGAGAAGAACTGCACACCCACGATGATTAGAGCAATACCCAAGAAGAGTAGTGGTCTATCGCCAAGGTCAGTCCATCCGAGTACTTTCTCTATCACAAGCCAAAAGTCTATGGCAAAGCCCAACACCATCATCAGCGCCCCAATGGTCCCAAAGAAGTGCAGCGGACGCTTCAAATACTTGTTATTGAATACTATAGTCGCAAGGTCGAGCATACCCTTCACACCTCGAGACAAACCGGGGAATTTACTCTTTCCGTATATTCTTGGGTGGTGCTCTACGGGTATCTCAGTAACCTTAAATCCCATCCAATGTGCCAAAGCAGGCAAATAGCGGTGCATCTCTCCGTATACTTTTAGTGATTTAGCCACCTCTCGCCTATAGCCCTTAATACCACTATTGAAGTCGTG
>JBHADY010000059.1:0-4039 GCA_041855325.1 Ignavibacteriota bacterium | reverse complement strand
AGACTATATGGGACTGAAACCAGAAGAAACATTATTAGTTGTATCTGATAATCAAAAAAGAGAAATCGGCTTAGACTTACTCGAAGCCGGAAAATCACTATGCAAAGAAGCTATGTACATTGAAATGAAGGAACGCGAAATCAACGGACAAGAGCCTCCGCAAGCCATAGCTGAATTAATGAAAAACGTGGACGTAGTAGTATGCCCTACTAATAAGTCACTCACTCACACCACTGCACGAATAGAAGCCTGCAAACTCGGCGTGAGAATAGGCACTATGCCAGGAATTACTAAGGAGATATTAGAAAGATGCCTCTCTGCTGACTATAACGAAATTATCGATGTGTCCAACAGAGTACAGAAAATCCTCGATGCCTCAAATACAATTAGAGTAGTTACTGAGCTCGGTACAGACCTAACTATGAAACGCGAAGGAAGAAGAGTAATCTCCAGCACGGGGGTGCTTCGCGAAAAAGGAATGGGCGGGAACCTGCCATCAGGCGAAGTATATCTCGCACCAATGGAAGGCACTTCCAATGGTAAGCTCGTAGTTGATGGCTCAATTGCAGGCATTGGCACAGTTGATGAACTCGTAACTATAGATATAGTAGATGGTTATGCCGTTAGCATCACAGGAGGAAACGATGCTAAAGTGCTATCGGAAACACTATCAAAAGTTGGAAAAGACGCTTTCTCTGTGGCTGAATTCGGCTTCGGCACAAACTATAAAGCGCAAATCATCGGAAAAATACTCGAGGACGAAAAAGTATTAGGCACTATTCACATTGCATTTGGCAATAACAAAGGTATGGGTGGAAACGTAGACGTTCCTGTACACATCGATGCAATAGTAAAAGCTCCTACTGTGTATTTCGATGATACAAAAGTAATGGAAAAAGGAAAACTTTTAATATAATCATACTCAGATGAGAAAAACGCAAGTTTTAATAAATAAAAAGAACTTAATAGATAACCTAAACTTTATAAAATCACAAACTAAGGTTAATAAGCATATTGCCATAGTGAAGGCAAATGCTTATGGACACGGTGCAGTCGAAATAGCGAAACTCCTCTCGGAAGAGGGGATTTTCGCCTTCGGCGTAGCATATACGGAAGAGGCGGTAATACTCCGCAAAGCCGGCATTAAAGAGCCTATCATCATCCTCGTGCAGCAAGCAGAAGAGGACATCCCCGATATAGTCGAATACGACTTACAACCGGCGGTCTCCACAGTGAAATTCCTCGAAACGCTGAACCAAGTAGCCTTATCGAATAATAAGAAAATCAAAGTTCACCTCTTCGTCGATACTGGAATGAGCCGCGACGGCGTCGCTTCCGACGAAGTACTGGAGTTTATGAACGACTCCGCAAGACTCAGGAATATTGAATTCGAGGGCATTTGCTCGCACTTCTCTTCCGCATCTTTAGACCCTGTGATTACTCAATTTCAGTTAGATGCATTCAATTCTGCTATTGATATACTTAAGCAGAATAACTATACCTTTAACCTAATTCATACAGCTTCTTCTGCAGCTATAGTTAATTACGAAAACACTCACTTTAATGCAGTGCGTTTCGGCATAGCTCTATATGGATACGCCCCAGATACGCAGATTTCACATAAGTTCAATGTGAAGCCAGTGCTAACTTTGAAGTCGAATATCTCACTGATTAGACGCATAAAGAAGGGCGATTCCGTTAGCTACAGCAGAAGATACATTGCCGATAGAGATACCAATATAGCAACTGTTCCCCTGGGGTACGGAGACGGATATCCACGCGCTCTGACTGGCAAGGCATACTGTATAATAAACGACAAGATGTATCCTATTGTTGGTTCTATCTGTATGGACGAGCTAATGGTGAACCTCGGCGATGATGAGCTAAAAGTAGGCGACGAAGTGATATTGATAGGTTCTTCCCCATCGCATACTATCACAGCAGATGACGTTGCAGGATACGCTGGGACTATCTCCTACGAGATAACCACGCTTATCGCACCTCGCGTGCCACGCATTTACGTATAATTAAACTTATAGCTATGATTAAGATATCCGATGTTCATAAATCATTTGGCGATAAAGTAATCTTGGACGGCGTATCTATGCAGTTCGATGACGGGATGACTCATTGCGTTATCGGTAAGTCCGGCACCGGCAAAAGCGTTCTGCTTAAGCTAATTGTCGGTCTTTTGGAAATAGACAAAGGAAATATTGAAATAGACGGGAAAGTAATCAATAACTTAAAACAGAGAGAGCTATTTAAGATAAGGCGAAGAATAGGCTATGTATTCCAAGGGGCTGCACTTTTCGACTCGCTGAATGTATTCCAGAATGTAATAATAGGCGAATATGAAAATGGAAATAGAGACTTCGAATACCTAACGGATCAGGCATTTCAGACTTTGTCCGCAGTGGGGCTATTGCCGGACATCTCAGAGCGAGACACTGCACACTTCCAGCGCGAATGGAACATACTGAAAGAGAAAAAGCCTTCCGACCTCTCTGGAGGAATGAAAAAGAGAGTTGGGGTTGCTCGCGCACTCGTGGGGCACCCCCAATACATATTCTACGATGAGCCCACCACCGGCTTAGACCCCGTAACCAGTGAGCAGATAGATAATCTAATAGAGGAATTGGAAAGAAAGATGAAATTCACCTCTATAGTCATCACTCACGATCTATTTTCTGTGTATAACATAGCAGAGCAAGTTATTATGCTTGACGGCGGAAAAGTGCAATTCACCGGCACGAAGGACGAGCTTATTGCCTCCACTAACCCCGTAGTAATGGAATTCCTTAAGCGCTATAGCTAATTACATCTTAAACTCCAAAGCGAAGCGAAGATAATGCTCATAATTAGCATTTATCTTTCCGTTTCCGCTGCTTAATTCACTCACATTAAACTTGTGGTTAATCCAATACTGCAGCGATGCCTTAAAGTATTGGAATATAGTGTATTGCATCTCTGCTTTCGCGAAAATGCCATTGTTATATAGCGCCTTAATATTCGAGGAGTAGTTATAGAATGAGTTATAAAAATAAACAGCAGAAGCGAAATCATAAGTATCATAATATGCCAGTGCAAGACTTAAGTTAGCCACAGCCTTTTGATTATACTCCGCTTCCCCAGCCAGCATATAGCCCAGCCTATTGGCATCATAGCCACTTGAGAAGACATTATTCACCTCCGTTCGCAGCAAGCAGTTAAGTGAATTACTTATCTGATATTTATAGTAGCCTCTTGCTTTTGCGCGTTGCAGATTTCGCAGTACTTTCTCTTTTGCTTCACTCTTAAGCACCATATTGTTTAGATATTGAATGCCAAGGAAAAGACTGTTCGCATCATTCACTTTTAGGGTATTTCTGAACTCCACACCTAAGCCGCTATTGATAGAATTGGTGATGCGAACACGTTTGTCGCGTGCGAAGTAATCCATAGCCAGCGAATAGTGATACCTCTCCCTCTTATTGCTAATATACGCGAGGGACACGCCCCATTCATTATTCACAGTGGTGCTTTGATAGTTGTTCGCTGCGAATGGAGAGAAATAATCCGGCGAGTAGTACCGCAGAGATAGCTTCAGCTTGTGCTTATCTATTGTATAAATCCAATTCGACTGCACAGCCGGGTATAGTTTATACAGGGCAAACTCATTAACTGACTCTAAATTAGATAAGTTAAACTGCAGGGACAGAGAGTGTATATAAGTCCACTTATTAGCGGGAATATCCCAATTCTCCTTAGTGAAATGCCTATTATAGTTCATCACGAGGGCGGAGTATTGCAGTTTGAATGCCTCGCTCTGGAAAGCCGAAGTAGCCCCGAACAGGTGTTCGACTATAGCATCGCGTTTGGAGAGTTCATTCTCTGTGCGAAAGAGATTACTACCATAAATGTTAGAGAAAGCTCCTGTGTCATTCACGGTAGCATCGCGATTCTGATAAGAGTATAGAAAAGCTGATGCTATACTATTATTATCTGAAAGTTTATATTTTGAATGATATGCCAAACCGCGGAAAGTCCTTGAATTATAATT
>JBHADY010000058.1:0-10422 GCA_041855325.1 Ignavibacteriota bacterium | reverse complement strand
CAAGCCAGTAACTATTAACTTCGGTTTCCCTATTCAGATTAACAACTCCAATGGCTATACCGATCCGCTATCTATGGAAGCACAGAGAAACTATATGCTCCATAACGCGAATTTAGTTAATAATAATCGCCTTGCCGGACTTATCTTCTGGGCATTTAATGACTATAAAGTGAATAACCCGCTGATGTCCGTTAATAACAATGAGCAGGATGTAGCAAGCGTGGGACTGATGAACCGCGGCAGACAGCAAAGACTGTCATACTCCACTCTGCAGTCCATATACACAAGCCAAGAAGAACAACCACTGCTCACAGCCGGCTCCTATAGCGAAAGCATTCCACTTGTGTATATAGTTGGCGTAATACTGCTAATCATTATTCTCTTTATGTTTACGCAGAGGTTTAAACGCTTCCGAGAGTATCTTACTCGTTCGATATTGCGTCCGTATAATTTCTATGCAGATATTCGCGACCAAAGGATAATCTCCATAGGTCAAACATTTATGCTTGCTATTATCACAGCGCTATCACTGGGCTTGTATACATCATCAATTATGTACTACTTGCGCACCAGCGATATTGCTCAGCAAGTGATTATGGCATTCAATTGCTTTGATGCTCTGCTTCCGGGCTTCTTCAGCTTTGTGTGGAATCCAATTGTAATGATAGGCATCATTGCTGCTATTTACTTACTTTCTGTATTCGTATTCGCGGGCTTTATTCGTTTGCTTTCTCTCTTTGTTAAATCGAGAATATACTATACAGATACAATTACAATTTTGGTATGGGCATCTGTTCCATTATTGATACTCTTGCCATTATCTTTATTTATGATAAAGCTGCTTTCATCTTTCCCATACTTAACTTTAGCGGTATTGCTTGCTACTTTATTGTTATTCGTTTGGGTGCTATTCAGAGTGATAAAGGCTTCCACAGTGGTGTTCGACGTTCGCCCGGCTATTGCATATTCGGTAGCTGCTGTGATAGTCGTTCTTATGTTTGGTTCGTATGTATTCGCACTGAATAGCGTAAATTCAGTATTCAGCTTTATTAATTATTTATCTCAATATTTGTTAAACTCATAAATTGACTAATATAAAGAGCAATACTATGAAACTTATGCTAAAAAGCGACTTTAAGAATTTGAAATTAATAAACGTGGGAAAAGTACGCGAAGTATATGAAGTGGAAGACAAAATCCTTTTCGTTACTTCCGATAGAATCTCCGCATTTGATGTTATTATGGATCAACCAATTCCGAATAAAGGCGCCATTCTTTCGGCTATTTCGGCTTTTTGGTTCGAGAAGACTAAGAATATAGTGAAGAATCACTTTATTACTAATGAAGTGGCTAAGTATCCACAAGCCTGCCAAGAGTATGCAAGCGAACTCGAAGGACGTTCTATGCTCGTGAAGAAGTGCAAACCACTGCCTATCGAGTGCATAGTGCGCGGTTATGTGGCTGGCTCTGGCTGGAAAGACTATAAGAAAACAGGGAAAATCTGCGGAATTGAAATCCCAAGCGGACTGCAGGAATTCGAAAAGCTGCCGGAAGCAATCTTCACTCCTTCCACTAAGGCAAGCGAAGGACACGACGAAAACATCAGCTTCGAGCAAGCTGCAGAGATTATCGGCAAAGAGAAAGCTGATAAGATTAAAGAATACTCACTCGCTTTGTATAAATTCGCAGCTGAATACTTGCTATCTAAGGGATTAGTCCTTGCGGATACTAAGTTCGAGTTCGGCGAAGACGAAAACGGTGAAATCATACTAATCGATGAAGCACTTACTCCGGATTCATCTCGTTTCTGGTTATTGGAAGACTATGCTCCAGGCAAACCACAAATGAACTTCGATAAGCAAGTGCTGAGAGATTACTTAGAGTCTATCGATTGGAACAAGATGCCGCCTCCGCCGGTGCTTCCAGATGAAATTATAAACAAAACAAGCGAGAAATATGAAATTGCTCGCGAAAGAATCATTAAATAGAAACACTAAGATAGATACAAATGGGAAAACAACAAACACGTATAGCACTTGATAAACAAGCTTCGGACTTCTTCGATTGGACGAGCTTCCTAACTACTATGCTATTAGTAGCTATGGGGCTTATATCCATATACTCCGCTACTTATGATTCTGGTATGAGTGTCTTCTTTAATAGACAGATAATTTATACCTTCGTCGGTACGGTGGCTATGTTCGTTATTATGTTCATATCGGATAAATTGCTATATATGTACTCTTTCACTATGTATCTTGCTTCCATTTTATTGCTGATATTGGTATTCCCTTTCGGGAAGGATGTTTACGGGACTCGTGGCTGGTTAGATATTGGAATAATGACACTGCAACCCTCTGAATTTGCAAAATTTACCACACTTCTTATGCTGGCGAATCACCTCTCCAAAAGGGGGACTGATATACGCACTTGGCGGGATTTCTCCATTTCTGCTTTAATTGTGCTTATCCCTGCTGGGCTTATCCTTGCCGAGCCGGATACTGGCTCTGCATCGGTATTGATGGCACTATTCTTGGGTATTCTGCTGTGGAGTGGCTTCGATCTATTCACTCTGTACTTCGTGGTTTCTGCCCCGGTGATGATAATCGCCTCGCTAATATCTAAGACTCATTTTATAGTGATGTCCTCTCTCTTCGGAATTACTTCATTCTTCTTCCGCAAGAATATGGTATATACTTTTTTTGCCATAGGGGTGATAGTCTCGCTTGGCTATTTTAGTCCTATTATCGTGAAGAGCCTAGCTCCGCACCAGCAGGCGCGTATCCACACATTCATACACCCAGAGGACGATCCCCGCGGGAAAGGCTATAATGTGATTCAATCCGTTATGGCAGTGGGCAGCGGCGGTTTGGTGGGAAAAGGCTTCTTGCAGGGAACGCAAACACAGCTAAGGTATATTCCAAAGCAATGGACTGACTTTATTTTCTGCGTGCCAACCGAGGAATTTGGCTTCATCGGTGGTATTTTGGTAATTGTGCTTATAGGTGGACTAATCTATCGAATTATAACGGTCGCCAGCATGACGACTAACCCATTTATGAGTATACTTTGCATAGGTGTGGCGACTATATTCATATATCACACGCTGATTAACATAGGAATGGCGATTGGGCTGATGCCTGTGATGGGTATCCCCCTGCCGTTTATGAGTGCGGGGGGCTCTTCGCTTATTGTGAATATGGCACTGGTCGGATTAGTGCTGAATGCCTATCGCTCTCACCAAAAGAAACTATTTGACAATTATACAAAAATATGAAATATATAGATTTTAATTCAAAGCCAGACGCGTTGCTGTGCCTAAACTCTGTTATATCAGATGTAGAGTCTTTCGCGAAGTTTGATCTGCCTGTTTTAGCAGCAGATGGAGCTGCAAATAAGTTAATAGAAATGGGCATTATTCCGGATGCTATTATCGGAGATTTAGATTCATTCGATAAGGATAAGTATGAGAAAGCCATCGAAGGCAAAGAGCTTATACATTTACCAGACCAAAATAGTAATGACTTCGAGAAGTGCTTAGATCATGCAGTTAGCAAGGGCTTAACTAATATAGTATTATTTGGAGTTGCGGGCGGTCGCTTAGAGCATACCATAGCTAATTGGAGCGTTATCAAAAAGTATAGCGAAAAAGTAAACCTGCTGGTTTATGAGAATGATAGATATTCTATCATACTGCCAAGTGGAGAATATAAGCTAAAGACTAAACTACGCGAGACTATATCATTAGTCCCACACTGCCACTGCAACATAAGAACTAAAGGACTAAAGTGGAACTTAGCAGACGAAATGCTATCCATCGGCTTGCGAGAAGGACACGCCAATATTGCAGAGAAAGAGGAAATCACTCTGCAAATTAACGAAGGCGAAGTGATGGTAGTAATGGATGCAAGGCTCCCACACTTCTATACTATACAATAATACTCTATATTGTACAATAATACACAGAATAAAATGAGCAAACAAGAAGTAATAGAACATATAAAAGCGAACTTACATAAGTTCAAGTTTAAATTAGACGGAAGAGCAAAATTCGAGGATATAGATATGTTGCAAGTGGTGCATAACTTGCGATATATGTACTGGGCGGAATATGCCCGCACAGAGCTACTGCGAGAGGTACTTTTCCCTGCAGCAGAGAAGGATTACCTTTTTAAGTTCCCACTCCTCATTGTGAAAAACGAAGTGAACTACTTCGGTTTCCTGCAGTTTAATGATGAGTATTCGGTATATACGCGTGTTTCGGAATTGGGAAAATCCTCTATGAAAATGGAGAACCTAATCACCCGCAAGGATGGCGAACCTATCTTACATTGCGAGACCACATTCGTCCATGTGGATAGCAAATACTCCCAAGCTAAGGAAATCGAACCTGAAATCAGAAAGAAAATCGAAGCTATAATGTAATTCATAAGCTAAAGATAAGTATATATGAAGCATATAATTAAAATACTTCCAATCATTATCTTGGCTCTGCTGGTGTCCTGCAAGCACAGACAAGAGCTTAGCGAATACGACTTGCAAAGGCAATTCTCCGCCTTAGACGACACAACAGCGAAGAACTACCTGACATCGAGCATTCCTATTGACTCCGCAGACCCGAATAAACTGATATTCGACGTCTGGAGAATAGAAACAGATAAATATCCTGATAATATCAAGATATATGCCCGCGTGTTCGATTCTTTGGGACATTTTATTTCCTCCTTGGCTGACCCATACATTAAGACAGAGGGCGCAAAGTACTTTACTAAGTTAGACGAAGGCTTGGGCAAGATTTATAACAAGAAAATGGTAAACGTGCCGGAGTTCAATGTGCGTGAGTTCGGCGCGAATGACTCTATTCCATATAACATAGTCCTCGCCCTTGATAATAGTGGTTCTATGAGCGGTGTGTATAACACTATAATGGATGGGGCAGAGCTATTCACCTCTATGAAATTCAAGTATGACCAAATAGCCATTACTGCTTTCAGCGAGGTGTTCGACGTAGTATCTCACTTGAATTTAAACACAGATGAAGTGCTTAAACGCATACGCGATAAGCGACGTAGTGGCTTGGGCAGGTTTTCCTCTGTGTATGAATCAATATGGAAGAGTATGGACGAGTTCGAAGGAACAAGCGCAGAAGTACCAAGAGTTATGGCGATCTTCACCGATGGCGACGAGAATTTCTCTAAGCGAGAAATCGGCGAGATAATCAAGAAGGCGAAGGAAATGAAGGTGCATATCTTCTGCGTGGCTTTCGGATATTCTAAGGATACCGAGCTTATGGATATAGCTAAATACACAGGCGGAAAGTACTATAAAGCATATACAAAAGAAGAGCTTACGGCTATATTCCGCGATATATATATGAGCTTGCGTAATTTCTATTTGATAGATTATAAACCGCCTAAATACTATGGCGTGCATTATGTTTATGCCAACTTAGACGTGCCGGGAAGAGACGCAGGCACTCTAATCGCAGAAGGCGAATACGATGTGAGCGACTTCTGGCGAGACCCAGGTGATGAGTTTGTAATACCGATAACTTTCGACTTTAATAAGTCTGATATTAAGGAAGAATCATTCCCAGTGATAGACGAGCTGGTGGATCAAATGCTGAGCCGACCAAAGCTGAAGATAGAGATACAGGGGCATACGGATAATATAGGTTCAGATGAGGTGAACCAAGCCCTCTCCGAAAGACGAGCCGAAGCCGTGAAGCAGGCTATCGTTAGCCGTGGCGTGGAAGAAGGAAGAATTCGCACGCGTGGCTTCGGGCTGACTATGCCAGTCGCAAGCAACGATACAGAGGAAGGACGTGCTAAAAACAGACGTACGCAATTCGTAATACTTGCTAAGTAATTAGGTATTATAGACATAAAAGAAGTATTAATATATGCTCTGCTCCCGACTGAGTGGAGCATTATTATAATAGATGGAAGTGAAAAGTATGAGATTAATGATAAAAATGCTCACTTGGGCGATTATCGCGAGTGGGGCTATCGCCAAAGTGAATGCCGAGACCAAGACTATTGATGAAATCATCAATATGGGTGTGGCGAGCAATCCCAAGCATAAGTCCCTATATATGAAGGTGCAAATGAAGACGGCAGAGTATAAATTCAGCTTCACATTCGATAAGGCTGATATATCCTATGGCTATGACCAATTAAATCTCGGCGAGAATGATTATCCTCTGCACGCGCTGACTATATCCCAAAGCATAGAATACCCGAAATATCAAATGGCGGGGAACGTAATGGGAGATATGCAAATTCAGCTTGCTACGACTGAGTATAAGCTGCATAAAAATCAGTTAATTAAGGATATTAGCTCTGCGTATTATCAGATACTTTCCCACGAACTAAAAGCCAAAACACTAAGCCGCGAAGAAAGTCTATACTCGCAGATACTAAGTACTAATATACTGAGTAAGTTAGATGAGCTGAATATAAAAGCTCGTAAAATGAAGGTGGAAGAGGAAATAGCTGCGAATAATGCAGATTTAGTCATAGCACGCAGTCAGCTTCACCTGCTAATAAATAGCGAAGTGGACTATGAAATCGACGCGGAAGAGTTCGCCTCTATGGAAGTGAATCCATATAATGATACTAACTCTAATGTATTGTATTTACGTAACTTAGAGCAATATTATGAGTCTATCATAGATGTGGAGAAATACCAAAGCTACCCAGATTTTAACATAGAATATACGCTGCACACTAACCCGCAACCAAACAATAAGCTATATAGCGCGATTCAGCTGGGAGTGTCCGTTCCTATACTTAACTCTGGGCAGTCCGCAAAGGTAGAAGCTGCGGAATATGCCCTCGAAGCGCAAAAGCTACTCAGCGAGTACGAAAGTAAACGTCTGCGAGCGAAGTACTTCGAGCTTAGCACTAAGTTTGCCGAGCTGAAAGCACGCTTGAACGCATACTTCTCTAGCAAAAAACAAGTAAAGGAAGCTCTGGAAACAGAGGCTGTGAATGCAATAGCAAATGGAGAAATAGATAGCTATAAGCTAATATTAAGCATTGATAATGCTGCGGAAATAGAAAAGCATTATATAAATGATATTACTAATTTCAGACAACTGATCGCAGAGATAAACTATCTTAACAATTAGAATTTATGGTATTTTCAGTTCGATAACTGCGACGGTCAGACCATAAATGTTCTTCTCTCCGGGGTTATAAAATGGCACCACGCTATAGCAAGAACCGGGGGAAACCTGCACCTGCAGGTTAAGCACTTGTTCGTCCTCCACGAAGAAACGAACGAACTCGCTTCTATTCGGTGAAGGCTTAAACTCAGTGGCATCGCCGAAACTCATAGCATCCAAATCGGGGAAAAGACCGTTTTCCACTCGCAACTTCGGCAAGTAGCTGTGCCCGTTTACTATGCGCAGGTGCGAATGCGACTTGTCCAAACTCTTCACATCATCTTTCAGCAGTATAGTCCTCACCTGATCTGCACTGCCTGCTGGAATGAATGTATAAAACGTGTCTTTATCCAACTTAATTGGCACTTTATAGAAGTCGAAAATATTATACTTCAGATTTATGTAGTTATTCCCACTGCCGATTTTCTCGTATTGCGTGTGTTTTCTAAATAGCAGATTTTGAAAGACATAGCCATATTTTGTGTCTATGGATATGGAATAAGTGTTATGAACTGTATTCACGAAGCATATATTAGCGTATTCGCTGGGAGTGAGCACCTGTGGGGTGTTCGCACTGGGCGGGCACTCGCAGGAGACGAGAACCAGCAGCGAGATTAACAAGCTAAGTATATGTTTATTCAATGACATAAGCCTATAAGTTTATGCTAATTCCGTATAGTAATTCAAACTTATGAGATGTATAAAGATCTTTTCTAATATTGAAGAAGAGGGAATTATACTCGCCGCCGATGAATGCATTAAGCGATTGATTTATCTGGAAGTTAAGTCCGAGCTGTGCCTTTCCTATAACACCAGCTTTGCAACCGCCGAGACTTAGCTTAGTGTACGGCTGAGCAATGTCGCCTATGCTTAGGAACTCTGGCAAGTACTTGTATGAAACGGCACCCCAATAGTAGTTCGGAGCTTGTTTATAGAGTACATTTTGCTCGCCGTGCTGATAGTAAAACTCCTGATAAAACTCGTCCTCGCCGAAGTCCCCGCCTATGTAATGCTCGTCATTCAGCTTGTACATAATCGAGATGGAAGAGCCGGAGAAGAAGGATTTATCATCTGCCACGGGCAATTCCTTAGCTATGCGGAGTCCGCGAGTGTATAGAGTAGTCTCGAAGTCGGAGCTTGTATTGCCTAAGTTGATGTAATCGAATAGCGCAGTCTCATTTCCAGCGAAGGAGAAGTCCCCGCCGATAGCATTAAGTGCTGAATAACTAAGCACTTGTGGAGCTTGTCTATCATTATCAGAGCTTACTTCGCTCTGAGCTATATCATTGCTAATTTCATTATTTGATACTATATCGGAAGTATTGCTTTCGTTTGATACTGCATCATTAGCTAATCCTGTGGAAGCTATTGGCATAAGCCTGCGTGCTTTGCGAGTGGATCTATATAGATTATCGCTAAATAGGTTAGACTTATCAGTAGTTAGATTCGGAGTAGCGTTGGAAGTAGTATTTTCCGTATTAACTATGCAGGCTTGAGCTGTGGAGATTTCCGCCTGAGGCGAATTGCTTAGCTCATTCAGCCACCAGCCAGACGCAATAGAAAGCACAAAAGCTACCACTGCTATGCTCGCCTTCATAAAACGCTTACTCTTAAGGAAGAGCAGCAGAGGCGAAGCTTTTTTCGCACTGACAGAAGCCGGAATAGTGAAGCCTAAGTTCGCGAACACTGCTGCAGTCGTTTCGGACGGAACTTGCATGGTGTTCATATCCTCTAAGGCGAACTTATTAATCTTCAACTGATGGGAGAACTCATCTCGCAGCTCTTGATCTACGGACATCTCCGCGAAGAGCTTTTCTTCGAGCATTAGGTCGAGCTCGCCATCTAAGTATTCATATATTAATTCTTTATTTTTCATAGTGTTATCTGTTTAATGTGTTGAACAAAATTGCTGTGTTGAACTACATTAATCATCTAAGTAGCGGGCGAGGTCAGCTTTTACTTTTTCGCGGGCGCGGTATAGCCTATTCTTGACTATGGATAGCGGCTCGCCTATAATATCAGCTATTTCGCTGTAGCTACATCCTTGGTATAGACGCAGAACCATCACTTCTTTTTGATCTTGAGGGAGTGCATCTATAGCCTGTTTTATTATTTCATTTTGTTCATTGTCTAAGTATGTATTTTGAGTGCTAAAAGTATCGGGTATAGCATTCAAATCATCGATTACTACGTATTTCTTATGGTCACGCTTATAGTTAAAGCAGGTGGTGCGGACTATTGAAAGGAGATATGCCTTCGGATTGCTGGTGATTCTCCCTTCGCTCGCGATATTATAGAATTTAGTGAATGAATCCTGGAAAACATCGCTTGCTTCGTCTGTATTGCCTATTATCTTCAGGCAGAAAGCCCACACATACTGCGAATACCTTGAATAAAGTTCAGCAAACGCCCCTTCAGCAGTGCTTTTATCTTTCAGCATTGCTACGATTTCAGCGTCGCTTAGTTTATTCAGTTCGTTTTTCATTGCCTATCTCTTGCCCAGAATGGACTGCTCGCATTGCTAAATATGTAGCTAATCGTCTTCAGGCGAATATCATAAACATATATATTTCCGTAGCTTAATTCATCTGCTTTCGATGAGAATAGCAGCATATTCTTATCTCTGTGATAGCTTAAATCATCGACTATAAAATCGTTCTTGCTTTCGAATATTATAGTCTTAGAGACTATCTTCGTTCCGTCTATTTCCAATCTGAAAATCGCCCCGCCAGCACTGGAGCAATATATAGTATTATCGCTCTCAATTGCAATACCATTAATCTCTTCGACTATTGGTATTCGCGTCAGCGTATTTGTTGCTATTTCGTATCTGTATAAGTAATCTATCTCTTCGTTTATAAGTATATATAATAGCTGGGAGTTAGCATTCCAGTATATATGATTACTCTTTACTTCATCAGGTTTATGCTTAAATAGTACTTTCTGCTTTATGCCTGCGCTATTATTATCAAGTATATACATAGCTAAATTATTATTATCATTATTATCGCCTTCAATATCGAAGTATGCGAACAGCTGGGAGTTCGGCGCTATGGTGTGATTCGTGCGTTTATACTTCACTGGTATTTCGCTTCGCTTATTGAATACGGAATCGTGAGAATTGCCGATTAATAGCAGCTTATGCGCATCGCAGTATGATAATATATAGCTTGCATCCGGAGAGATGATAGGGTATATTAATCTTTCTTCAAAGAACTTACTCACCAAGTGGTGATCTCGCTTTTTTATTGAGT
>JBHADY010000057.1:0-5665 GCA_041855325.1 Ignavibacteriota bacterium | reverse complement strand
GGTTACACTTGCAATGACGTAGAAAGCAAGGTGCTATACGTGGATAAGAACACGATAGTAACTGCGGAAACTCCATTCTACACAGAAAGCGGTGGTCAGGTGTCTGATTCTGGTACTATCATAGTTAATGCTAATGAATATGAAGTACTTACGACTAAGAAGTCAGGTGCTGCGGTTATGCACATCTGCGACAGAGATATAGACGCAAAAGTTGGCGACGTGGCTAAGCTACGCTACGACGAAGCACTAAGAAAAGACATTATGCGCAACCACTCTGCTACTCACCTTATGCACCAAGCTCTGCGCGACGTATTGGGTAATCACGTGCAACAGGCGGGTTCATCTGTTACTGCAGAGGCTCTGCGCTTCGACTTTAACCACTTCGAGAAAGTATCTGCTGAAGACCAAAGAAAAATCGAAGATATAGTAAATAAGAAGATACTCGAATGTATCGACGTAAAAGTAGAAGAAATGCCACTCGAAGAAGCACGCAAAAACCCAAGAATCAAGATGTTCTTTGGCGATAAATACGGCGACGTGGTGCGCGTACTCACTATGGACGAGAACTTCTCCATCGAGCTTTGCGGTGGCACCCACGTGAAGAATACTTCCGAAATAGGCTTATTTAAGATAGTTTCTGAATCTTCCATCGCTGCGGGCGTGCGCAGAATCGAAGCCGTAACTGGCGCTGGCGTAATGAATTACATCTATAACCAGCACGCAGAAATGGACAAGCAAAAGGACTTCGCAGATGAGCTGAACTCTAAGATTCACTCTTTAGAGAAGGAAATCGTGAAGCTGAAGCAAGCAGACATCTCAAAGAGCTTCGACGAGTGGGCAAAAGACGCGAAAATGCTCGGCGACGTGCGCCTTGTGAGCAGAATCATTGAAGTGGAAGACAAGGATTCCATCATCTCCACAGCGGAAAACCTGCGCGACTACCTCGCAAAGAGCAGTATCGGCGTATTGGCTTGCGTTTTGGACGGCAAGGCATCTATTACTTGCGTAGTAACTGACGACATTAAGTCCAAGTACCCAGCAGGCAAGCTCGTTGGCGATGCAGCTAAGCAGCTTGGCGGTGGTGGTGGTGGCAAGCCTCATTTAGCATCTGCTGGTGGCAAGGACATAGAGAAGCTTCCGGAAGTAATTGCAAACTTCGATGAGATAGTTAAGAAGTTTGGGTAAGATTAACTTTATCACACAAAAAAGCAGTTATCGCACTTCGCAATAACTGCTTTTTTCATTGAACCTATCTATGAAAGACCATTAATTACTGATCTTGCATCTTTTTCTTGTTTGACTTTTTCTTGGCTTTGCCCTTTTTGCTCGCCTTAGGCTCGTCCTTCTCGGAGTCGCGGAGCTTCTCTATGCGAGACTGTGCCAAAGCAAAAATGGAACCATCATCATACTCCTCGCTGTCGGCTGTGTAGCCAGAAGGAAGACCCATCATTATGCTCACGCCTTCCTCTATGCGGGAGTAAGAGTAAATATGGAACTTACCGGCGTGAACATCAGCGATTAAATCGTCGCGGAGCATTAAGTCCTTCACGTTCTGCACAGGGATTAACACACCTTGGTCGCCAGTGAGTCCGCGTTGCTTGCAGATTTCGTAAAAGCCACGAATCTTTTCATTCACCCCGCCTATAGGCTGCACGTCGCCCAGCTGATTGATAGAGCCGGTAATCGCTAAATTCTGCTTAATCGGCACTTCAGATAGAGCTGAAAGTATTGCGTATATCTCTGCAGCAGTGGCGCTGTCGCCGTCTATACCACCATAGTTCTGCTCGAAGGAAAGCGAAGCCGTCAGGTTCATTGGCTTGTGCTTAGCGAAAAGACTGCGCAGAATACCGCTGAGTATCAGCACGCCCTTGTTGTGAATCGCCCCGCTCATATCCACTTCTCGTTCAATATTGATAATACCAGAGTTACCAGCAGAGATAACAGCCGTAATACGCGAAGGCTGGCCAAAATCGTAAGTGCCTGTATCTAATACAGTTAAGCCATTAATTTGTCCCACGCGTTCGCCATCAGTATCGATTAGGGTATCGCCCTTTAGTATCTGCTTTTTCAGCTTTTCGTCTATCATATTATTGCGGAAATCACGCTGACGAATCGCCTCCAGCACGTCCTCCCTGCCTATGTGCGTAGAAGAGGAGTTTCTATCGTAGAAAGCTGCCTCGCGGAGCAAATCGGCTATATCAGAGAACTTAAGGGAAATGTTATCCTGCGAGCCAGTATGCTGAACAGCCCACTCCAAGAGGGCAGCCACGCCGTCCTTAGTGCAGTGAGCGATATTCTCTTCCTTGCATATCTTAGCAATAAAGCTGGAATAATCGTGCAGAAGCTCGTTCGTGCGTTCTATTTCGTAGTCGAACTGAGCATTAATCTTGAAGATTTTCTTAAAGCCTTTTTCGTACTCAAATAGAGTTTTATACAGAGATAAACCACCGATAATTATAACCTTTACGTCTATCTCTATTGGCTCTGGTTTAAGGTGAAGCAGACTTGTTAGGTAAGGAGAATCCAGAGCTTGAATTTCCACCTGATTGTAGAGAAGTACTCTTTTCAGTGCATTCCAAACGCCCGGCTCGCTGAATAAATCAATAGCATTCACAATGAGGAAGCCCTTATCAGCTTTTAGGATAGAACCAGCACGTATTTTCGTGAAGTCAGTTCGCCAAAAGCCACGCGCATCATAACTTCTATCGATAGTACCGAATAGATTAGTGTATGAAGGCGTAATTTCCATAATCACGGGAGCGTTATTAGTTTCGGAGTTATCCAAAACCACATTCACAGAGTAAATATAGAAAGGATCAATAGGTGTTTCATCGCTTGCATCTGCTACCTCGCTAACAGTCTGAGTGCTTGGTATGAATATCTGTAAGTTATCGAGAATACTGATATTTACATCATCTATGTATGCTCTAATCTTATCATTCTTATAGTTTTCTGCGATAACTTCCAAAGTATCTTTTACAATGTTCTTAGCAGCAGCTTTATCATTTGCGATAAGCGCTTGTCTCAACTCCTGCATCAGCTTAATAGACTTACGGCTTACTTCGTAAATCATACTGTGGAACTTATCATACTTCTTTTGGATTTCCTTCGCCTTTTCCTCGTCAATTACTTTCTCGGAAATAAGCTCGAATAGGCTCTCCACGGCAACTGCTTTATTGTCGATAATCGGAAAAACTTCCGGCGTTACTATGCCCTGCTCATTTTCAATCTGTCCGCGGATGAAGTCATTCTCCTTCAGCGTATTGTCGAACTCGTTCAGTATAACGCGTTCCTTTTCCTGATATTCTTCTATTATCTTTTGCTTTGCGTTTTTCAGTCCATCTTCTTCGAAGAGCTTAGGCAAGCGGGACTTCAGGTAAGTTATTGCATCTTCCATCGCCTTTTTGAAGTGGCGTGCCTTTCCCTTCTCTAACTTAATTAGCTTTGGGTTTTCGGGAGTTTGGAAGTTATTAACATAACAATAATCATAAGTCTCCATCTGTGGGGTAGTTACGCTCTCTAAAATAGACTTTACTGTGGTCATTCTTCCCGTGCCGGAAAGCCCCGAAACGAAGATGTTATACCCCTTGGAGCGAAGCTCTGCACCGAGGCGAATTGCCTCCACAGCTCTCTCCTGCCCGATTATCTTATCAAGCGGCTTTATATCCTCTGTTGTCTCGAAGTTCAGTAAGTCTAATGGACACTTCCAACTTAGCTTATCAGCTGGTAATTCATACTGCTTTAAGTATTTTAAATAATCAAAATCCTGATTTGTCTTTGCCATAAGATTCTCTCCAATTCAATAAACTCTTTGCGCGAGCTACTAATACCAATAATATGATACTTGCAAGTATGGTCCACGACGCGTATGATAGCCGATGCCGAAGCCAATCTGATTTTCTATAAAATACTGAATACCCGCACCGAAAGTAATTCCCGAACGGTTTTCCGTTTTATGATAATACTTAGCACCAGTGGTTTCGCCCTTCTTAGTTGCAAGCACGGTATCAGCACCCACTCCATAGCCAACATTCGCAAATAAAGTGAACTCATCGTTTAAGTCATAAAAATAGTATAAATCGCCCACTACCCACATAGTCGGGTATTTGTATGTTTCTAATACATCTGTTGCAAGAATATAGTAGTTATGTGGCGGCACGGACTGCCCTATGCCGGACATACCAACGCTAATACCGAGATCCCAATATCTAAATCCCAGACCAAAGCTCACTCCGCCTTCGCCATAGCCCACATCGCCGAAAACATTCTTCATAATGCCCACAGGCTCCTTAGGTTCTGGTGTAGAGGTTGCAGTAGATACTCCATAGCTTGCGATAAGTAGCAATATTATGCTTAATAGTTTCTTCATCATTATCTAAATTATAGTTAGTAAAAGTACAAAGAAAAGGTGCCCGAATTTCAAGTCCAAGGCACCTCAATTTAACACTTTTTATTGAATTATACAATTATTAGATTGTATTTATTTTATCATTTACTTAACGAATTGCTTAGCATAGTACTTAGCTGTTAGTGGTTCGCCAGTAGCGAATTTCACTAATTCTTGCCAGTTATACTTAGCACCAACTGAGAATACTTTCTCTATTAAGAACTTACCAAGTTCTTTCTTGCCATAGAAGCTGAGGTCTTGAGTTCCCTCTGCACCAATAATGCTAGCCATCTTGAAGTATAACTGAGAAGCGAAGAGTTCGCCTAAGTGGTAGTTATGGTAATAGCAAGGGCTTGTAGCAATGTGAATCTTAGTAGCCCAATCTGGTTCGTTTCTGCCTTCAGGCTTTTTGATTAATTGGTATTTTTCTACTAAATCCCACCAAACTTTATTCAAGTCTTGGTCTGGGTTTGCATAGAGTGCCTTTTCGAAGCGATACATCACTTGAGACCAGCGGCTAAATACTAATTGCTGAAGAGTTAATGTATTCTGAACACCTTCTCTAATCTTTTCAATTTCTGCATCTGGTAATTTCATTACATCTTTCAGCCAAGCTGGATTAGTAGGTTTTCTGCCGAAGAGCATAGCGATAGCTTCAGTAGTAAGAGTGTGAGCAGGTGCTTTCAATATCCAAGGTAAATCCTTAGAATAGTGCTTTTCATAAAGAGCGTGACCATACTCGTGGAGCATAGTTTCCATCCACTTGCTATCTTTCTTCACATTGCAAAGAACGCGGATATCGAGTGCATCTCTATCAATGTTAATGCAATAAGCGTGTTGGTTTTTATTTGGCTTTTCGAATAAATCAGATTTAGCCACTAAGTCTTCAATAGGTAAGCCCATTTGAGCATAGTAATCTTCTGTTATCTTTACGATATCAGCTTTTTTATAATACTTGTCTAAATCTATATTATAGATATCTGGAGCTTCTTGGAAGAATCTATTTTGGTAGTTCCAAGGCATAAGTTCTTCTGGCTTAATTCCAACTTTTTTAGCCAAGATAACGTCCATTTTGTCTTTTTCGCGTTTGAAAGCATCGCGAGTAAGTGCGTCGAGTTCATCGAATAGCTTTTCGATTTCTGCTGGATCTTCTTCGCTAAGGATTAAGCTCATAGAGTGGAAGTTTTCGTATCCAAGTGCTTTTGCTTGTTCGTTTCTTTTCTTCACGAGGTTAATGATGTCCTGAGCTACGAGTGGTCCAATTTTCTTTTGAGCCAT
>JBHADY010000056.1:0-6970 GCA_041855325.1 Ignavibacteriota bacterium | reverse complement strand
TTAGCTTAACTTTGGATAAGATGAAAACTTTATCGCTTGGCAAGTCGTTCGGATCTATCACTTCCACGCGTGCGAGTGTGCTTTCGAGCTGACCGATTTTGATTTCGAGCAATTCCTGAGCGTGCTTCGCAGCATCGTATTCGGAGTTTTCGGATAAGTCGCCGTGCGAGCGAGCTTCAGCCAATTTCGCTGCAGCTTCTTTTCTGCCTTTTCCTTTAAGTTCTTGAATTTCGCGTTCTAAATCGCGAACTCCTTCTGCAGTCATATAAACTACACCGTTCATATCTTTTCCTTTATTTGTATTGTTAATTTTATTGTCTAAATTTAAGATTATCTATTATATAAAAATTAAGATTTTATAATAAAAAATAAAGCCGATAATATTAACGGCTTTATTCTTTGATTTATAATAACATATATGCTTATATCTTATTAAGAATATGCCCCATTTTTATCTTCTTAGTCTCCAAATACTTCTTATTGTGAGTATTTGCAGGAATTTCAATTGGGATTTGCTCAGTTACTTCCAAGCCATAGCTTTCGATGCCTACTCGCTTCTTTGGGTTGTTCGTTAGTAACTTCATTTTCTTTATTCCGAGAGATGCAAGTATTTGCGCTCCTATGCCGTAATCGCGAGCATCAGCTTTAAAGCCGAGGTGAAGGTTCGCTTCCACTGTGTCCATACCCTCGTCTTGCAGAGCGTATGCCTTAATCTTGTTGATTAAGCCAATATCGCGTCCCTCTTGTCTCATATAGAGAACCACGCCTTTGCCTTCTTTCTCTATGTAATGCAGTGCTGCGTGCAATTGAGCTTGGCAGTCGCACCTCTTGGAGGAGAAGATGTCGCCTGTTAGGCATTCTGAATGCACACGCACGGTAATGCTTTCTTCTGGGTTAATTTCGCCTTTGATGATAGCCACGTGCTCTTTATTATCGAGCTGATTAGTGAATACCTTAATCTTAAAGTCGCCGAACTCAGTCGGTAAGTTTGCCTCGGCTTTGCATTCCACCATAGATTCGTGGCGGAAGCGGTAAGCGATCAGCTCCTTCACCGTCGTGATTTTCATTTTATGCTTTTTGGCGAATTTCATTAAGTCATCATAGCGAGCCATAGTTCCGTCTTCGTTAGTGATTTCGCACATAACGCTCACTGGTGGATACAGTCCAGCCAAACGCACGAGATCCACAGAGGCTTCTGTGTGGCCTGCGCGACGCAATACCCCGCCATTCACGGCAGTAATAGGGAATATGTGTCCCGGTCTGCCGAAGTCGCTTGGTTTGGAGTTCAGGTCAGTCATAGCCATCACTGTTTTGGATCTATCCGCAGCGGAAATCCCGGTGGTAGTGCCGTGTGAGTAATCCACGGAAACGGTGAAGTTCGTGCCGTGCAGAGCCGACTTATTGCTCACCATGGGGTGAAAGTTCAGCCTGGTGGCAGTTTCGCCGTCAATACCAGTGCATATTAGCCCGCGAGCTTCCACCGCCATGAAGTTAATGATTTCTGGAGTAGTGTGCTTCGCAGCTACGATAATATCGCCTTCATTTTCTCGGTCTTCGTCGTCCATCACGATGACCATTTTTCCTTCGGCAATATCTTTAATAACTTCTTCTATTGGACTTATCATTGTTTGCATTATTTCTTGTTATTTTGTCTTTGCATAGATTCAGCAGTACCGATGATAGCTGATCTTTCGAATTTTACGAGTACGTTTTCAGCGATTTGCAGAGTGAAAACGTTTCCGTCAATTTCTCTTATAGTGCCGTGAATGCCGGCGTTAGTTACTACTTTATCGCCTTTTTTTAGGGCGTTCAGCATGTTTTGGTGTTCTTTTTGTCTTTTTTGTTGCGGGCGAATCATAAAGAAGTAGAAAATCAGGATGAACGCACCGAACATAAGTAAAGTACTCATCATACCGCCGCCATCGCCGCCTTGTCCTGATGGTGGCATCATAGCCATTGCAGAAGAGCTTGCGAGAACGAATATTAATGCTAACATATTTTTTCCTATTATAGTTTTCGATTATTTAATTTATTATAATAAAAAAGAAGACCAAGATATATGTGTGCTATATCAGGTCTCCGCTTTAAAGAATGCAAATATACGGAGAAATAAGGGAAAAAGCAAGAAAAATGTTTCTTAGTGTGGCAGGGGGGACTATGTGGATAAAATATTTACAATAGATTATTAAAAATACGTCGATACTATGAGTAATTTGTTTAACGAATTAATAGTAGTTTGTATGAAGGCTAATGAACTTTCCGTAAAAGACTTTATTTCCAAAAACGAACATCAGTTTATTATTCCTGTTTATCAGAGAAACTATGATTGGAAGCAAGAACAATGCAATCAACTATTTAAGGATATAGTTGAGGTAGGTAATGGCGATGAGCATCTTCATTTTATTGGTAGTATTGTCTATATTACTGATTCAGTTTACTCCACAAATGATATAAAAGAACTAGTTATCATTGACGGACAGCAAAGATTAACAACAATTACTCTTATTTACATCGCTCTATATCACTTTATAAAAGATGTAATAAAAGACAAAAAAGCTTCTGCTCAAATTTATGAGACATACTTAATTAATAAGTTCGCAGAAGAAAGCAGGAAAATTAAGCTAAAATCTAATGATTCAAGTAATGAAGCTATCCAGCATCTGATTGAGTCTTCAGATGTTTCTGCGCTTGATACTATCTCAAAAGTTAAAGAAAACTATCTTTTCTTTAGCCAAAGGATTAATGAAAAAAACTATAAAGTTATTCAAGAAGGATTGAATAAACTATTCTTCGTTGAAATTATTCTGACAAGAGATAATGACAACCCACAGAGAATATTCGAAAGCTTAAACTCCACAGGGCTTTCCCTTTCGCAAGCGGACTTAATTAGAAATTACATTTTAATGGGTTTAGAGCAACAAGAACAGAATACTGTTTTTAGACAGTATTGGGCTGTTATTGAGAAAAACTCAAAATTGATAGATAAGAACGAAAGCAAAGTTTCAGATTTTATCAGAGATTACCTAACTCTAACTACTGCAAGTATCCCGAAAATAGGCGATGTATATCAAGTCTTTAAAAAACGCTATCCTGACTTGACGAATGATAAGGATAAACTGTATGAAGTATTGGAAAA
This sequence comes from Ignavibacteriota bacterium, assembly GCA_041855325.1. GTDB lineage: Bacteria > Bacteroidota > Ignavibacteria > Kapaibacteriales > UBA2268 > CALLXS01. The sequence continues at coordinate 3,834 of JBHADY010000056.1, read as the reverse complement.
ACTTAAAATTTACTCCGAACAATACTATAAATTAATTAATCCGCTACAGGAGACTGATTTAGATATAAGAAAACGCATAATTAACATTAATTACATAGAAGTGAATGTTGCTTATCCATTCTTAATTCAAGTATTTTTAGATTATAAGCACAAGAAAATAGACAAGGCAAATCTGCTCAAGGTGCTTGATCTTATCGAATCATTTGTTATCAGAAGGTTTATCACAGAATTGCCGACAAATTCGTTGAATAAAATCTTTATGTCTCTTTATTCAAAAATTGAACTTGATAACTATGTAGCCTCGATGGTAAAAGCTCTTTTGCTAAAAACTGGCAACGAAAGCTTCCCTCGCGACGAAGAAGTGAAAGAGAAACTTAAAACTAAAGATTTATATAACTCTAAGATTAAAAGCAAAAACTATATTCTCCAAAAAATGGAAGAATATAATAACCCAGAGCCTGTGATCATAAAAGATAATAAAGAAATAACTATTGAACACATATTCCCTCAGAAGCCTTGCGAAGAGTGGAAAGATGATATTTCTGCAGAAGATTATAATCTACTACAAAATAAATATTTACACACAATAGGAAATCTTTCATTAACAGGCGGCAATCAACGACTTGGTAATGCTCGCTTTATAGATAAAAGAGATAAAAAGGATTATGGCTACCGAGATAGCAGGATGTGGCTTAATAAGTCATTGCAAAATTTTGATAAATGGGGAATGGAAGAGTTTAATACACGATTCGAAGTTATAGCGCAACACTTCATTGAAGTTTGGCCCCAACCAAAGGAACGTGTAAGTAAAGATGTTGATTTAGTAAACATCTTTGATGCTGAAGACCCTCGAAGAAAAAATTTAGAGACAGTAATGTTTATGGGACAGGAAATAAAGAAAAATAATATTACTGAATACTACGTGGAAATTATAAGACGTTTATTTGAGAAAAATGCAGATTATTTTTTCTCTTCTAGCCTTGCTAATATAGTGAAATTAACTCGAATTAATGAAAAAGTAAACTTAAGACAAGCTGCTAGCATTAGTAATGAATATTGCATAGAAACTAGTCTAAACAGCAGTACTAAGTTTATAAAACTTAAAGAAGCACTTGAGTACTTTGGCTTAGAAGATGAACTCTTCATTAAGTATAAGGCTAATGAAGAGAGCGAAGAAGACGAGTAGCCAATAGCTCTAAGTTTTACGCAAATAAACTAAAAAGCGACTTCCCCGAAGTCGCTTTCTTATTTCTTCCTACACACCACTACCAAATGAAACGCCCTGTCCTTATCAAACTCGCTCTTATCAAAGCCACCGAAAAGACGGATGTCGCCGAAACCAGTCTCCTTCAAAAGTTCGGGCAAGTTCTCGTGGTTTAAGTTCAAAAGAAGCTCGCTGTTCTCGTGGCGGGAATCCATCACCGTGCGGAATTCTATCTTCTCGCCACGCTTGTAGTAAAAACGCTCGAAGCGAACGTGCTCGTTCTCGATTAGCGGTAAGCTACCCAAGAAGTCGCTGCCATCGGCTGAGCTGAACTTGCTGAAATTCACTACTTGAATGATTAGCTTGCCGCCAGCGTTTAGGTTAGCCTTCGCAGCAGAGAGGAATGCCCGCACCTCCGCAAAGTCGAATAAATGGGGCAGAGTGTTACCGACTATGCTAATGGTGTCGAACTTTTTGCCGAGTTTGCCTATCTCAAGCATATTGAGCTTGCGGATTTCCACGCCCTTTTCCTTTGCTTTGGCGATTAGCCCCTCGCTTATGTCTATGGCGGTTACGTCGTAGCGTTCGGAGAGGTATTTGGGTAAGTTCCCAGTTGCAGAGCCTATATCTAATATACTTTTTCCTACTATCTCGCTGTCGAAGAAGGCTTTCTGCTGGGGCGATAGCGGGAAAATGTAGTCATACTTTTCGGCTATGCAATTATAGAATTTGTCTATATCTATTGAGTTTTGTTCTTTGTTCATAATGAATGAAGTTAAGTAAAAAAAATGGGGCAAATGCCCCAAGTTTAGATTTAGTCATCAAGTTTTTCCATAATTTCATCTGAAATATCGAAGTTAGCATATACGTTCTGCACGTCGTCTAAGTCTTCCATAGCATCGATGAATTTCATAATCTTGCGAGCTTCGTCTTCAGTGCCGATAGGCGTTGTGTTTGAAGCTATGTATTCGAGCTTTCCTTCTGTAATCTCGAATTTATTATCGTTCAGGTAAGTATTCACTGTGTTGAATGCTTCCATTGGGCAGATGATGCGAGAAGATTCTTCGTCGTATTCGAGGTCTTCAGCACCAGCTTCGATTACAGTTTCGAATAATTCGTCTTCACTTTTTCCGTTTGTGTTAATTGTGAAAACGCCCATTCTATTGAAGTTCCACATCACGGAGTTAGTTTCGCCCATATTTCCGCCTTGTTTATTGAACACGGCGCGAACTTCCGCCACTGTGCGCACTCTGTTGTCTGTAACTGTTTCGATAACCACCGCCACGCCGAAAGGAGCGTATCCTTCGTATGTGATTTCTTCGTAGTTCTGACCGTCGAGTTCGCCAGTACCTTTTTTGATGGCGCGGTTAATGTTATCAGAAGGCATATTCACGGCGCGAGCAGATTGAATCGCGAGGCGAAGCCTTGGGTTTGAATCCGGTTCGCTTCCGCCGTCTCTCGCAGCGATAGTTATTTCTTTTGCTATTCTTGTGAATATTTTTCCGCGTTTAGCATCTTGTTTGCCTTTGCGGTGCTTAATGTTAGCCCATTTACTATGTCCAGCCATTTATATCCTTTATTTATATGTTATTATTCTTTCTTAATGTAGTTTGAAGTATTAAGTTAATCTACTTTTGGATTAATTAATCATTCTTAAATTTTCTTGATGGTCTATCGCTTCTTCTGTCTTTTCTTTTGAAGTCATCGCGTTTGCCACCTTCTCTTTTGTCTCTGCCGGAAAAATTGTCTCTGCCGGAAAATCTTCCTTTTCCATTAGAGTTGCCTCTTCCGGAGAAGCCGTCTCTGCCGCGTGGTGAGAAGTCAGAGCGAGTGCCGCGTCTGCCTTTTCCAGCTTCAGCTTTGCGTTTGAATGTGTCGCGTTTTGGTGGTTCATTTTCTACTGAGCTTCCCTCTGGCACGAGTATAGTAGAGGAATCGGAGTTTCCTTCAAATACGATAACGAATTCGCCCTTGAATTTAGCTTCAGAGAATTTATCGTATAATTCGGAGAAAGTGCCATAGTGGCGTGTTTCGTATGGAAGGGTCAGGTTGCAAGCTATGAATGCGCGTCTCTGTGGGATTACTTTCACGAAAGCTTCCAAAAGTGGCATCAAGCGGTATGGAGTTTCCAGGAGAACCACCGTGTGCGGGTTATATGCAAGCTCGCCGATTTGCTGCAGTCTGAGTGATTTCTCGCGACTCATAAATCCTGCATATAGGAAGGAGTTGATAGGGAAGCCACTTGTAACGAGTGCCGTCATTATGCTTGATGCTCCCGGCACAGCAACTATCTTTATGTCGTTCTTAATGCACTCTTGTACTAAGAGCAAGCCGGGGTCTGCGAACACAGGAGTACCGCAATCGGAGATGAGAGCTATTCTCATTCCATTTTTCAGTTTTTCCAATAGTTCGTATGTTTTTTCTACCTCGTTATTTTCATTCAGCAGATCCATCTTCTGAGTGATTTTGTGCTTATGCAGGAACCTGCTGCCTTCTTTTCCTTCTTCGCACACGATTAAGTGCGAACCACGGATAGATTTAAGCGCTCTAAGCGAAATATCATCATCATTGCCAATAGGCGTGGATATTATGTATAAAATTCCGGAGTATTCTTCTGCCTGCGCCTCTGC
>JBHADY010000055.1:0-4162 GCA_041855325.1 Ignavibacteriota bacterium | reverse complement strand
AGATAAAATTTCTACTTATGATATTTTATCACACAAAAAGATCTTGATTTTCAAGAGTTCAATTGAAAAAATAGTAAATACATTTAACAATTAATTCGGATTAGAATTAAAATGATGGATATAATTAAGCGGCCTTTACTCACAGAAAAAGCAATGAAAGACAACGAAGCTGGTATCTATGCCTTCGAAGTTACTCAAAATGCTAATAAAATAGAGATAAAAAAAGCCATAGAATCACTATTTGAAGTGGAAGTGGAGAGCGTACGTACTCTTCGCATTAAAGGCAAATTAAAAATACGCCAAACTCGTAAGGGGCTTATGCGTGGCAGAAAGCCAAATATGAAAAAGGCTTATGTTACACTGAAAAAAGGGCAAAGCATAGACCTAGTCTCTGGTGCCGCTAATGAATAATTTAAAAATAATACGATAAAATAAACGATGGGAATTAGAATATTAAAACCGATGACACCCGGCACAAGGCACTATAGCGTAAGTGACTTCGCAGATATCACTACGGATAGACCATATAAACCTCTTCTTAAAACAAAGAAAAGAACGGGTGGAAGAAACAATACCGGTAGAATTACATCTCGTCACCGTGGCGGCGGACACAAACAGCAATATAGAATTATCGACTTCAGAAGAAACGATAAAATCGATATTCCAGCTACTGTCTTGACTATAGAATATGATCCAAACAGAACTGCCCGCATCGCATTAGTTGAATATTCAGACGGTGAAAAAAGATATATCTTAGCTCCAAACGGACTAAAAGTAGGCGATACAATCGTTACTAGCCCTAATGCAGAATATAAAGATGGAAACGCACTTCCATTAAATAAAATTCCAGCTGGCTTGGCTATTCATAATATTGAAATGAAACCAGGAAAAGGCGGACAGCTCGTGCGCTCTGCTGGTACATCTGCCCAGCTCCTCGGCACAGACGGAAAATACGCTACAGTTAAAATGCCAAGCGGCGAAATCAGAATGATCCTAGCTGTGTGCTATGCAACTCTCGGCACTGTAAGCAACCAACAACACGAAAATATCGTTTTAGGTAAAGCTGGTAGATCAAGATGGTTAGGCATTAGACCACAAACTCGCGGTATGGCGATGAACCCAATCGATCACCCAATGGGCGGCGGTGAAGGTACTTCTAAATCCGGTGGTGGTCGCAAGCATCCTAAATCACCTTGGGGTAAATACGCTAAGGGCTTGAATACTCGCAAGAAACGCAACTTAAATGACAAGTATATTATTCGCTCACGTAAACGTAAATAATAAGGATTGATATGGCTCGCTCATTAAAAAAAGGTTATTTCGTTCACTATAAATTACAAAAAAAGGTGGACGCATTAAACGAAGGAAACAAAAAAATTACAGTTAAAACATGGTCAAGAGCTTCCACTATCACTCCTGACTTCGTAGGGCATACTATTGCAGTGCATAACGGAAATAAATTTATCCCTGTTTATGTTACTGAAAATATGGTAGGGCATAAGCTCGGCGAATTCGCACCTACCAGAGTTTACCGCGGCCACTCTGGAAACAGAAAAGACGCTAAAGGTAAAAAATAAACAAATTTTTATACATTAATTTTAAAAAAAATGGAAGCCAGAGCATTAAAAAAATACATTAGATCGTCCCCACGCAAAATGAGATTAGTAATCGATCTTATCAGAGGCAAAAACGCTCAAGAAGCACTAAGCATCTTAAGATTCAACACTAAGCTCGCTGCAAGAGACGCAGAAATGGTGCTTCGCAGCGCTATTGCAAACTTAAGCAACAATCCAGATGCAAGAAACGTAAACCCAGACGAGGTAAAAGTTAAAGCAGCTTGGGTTAATCCCGGTCCGTCAATGAAGCGTATCTTGCCGGCACCAATGGGTCGTGCATACAGAATGAAAAAACGCTCTAACCACTTAACAATCGTGGTTGAGACAATCGAAAATAATTAATAATTGGCTCATAATAATTTGGAGTGAGAAAAATTGGGACAAAAGACTAGTCCAATTGGCTTAAGATTGGGAATTAACAAAACCTGGGACGCTAATTGGTTTGAAAACGATAACTTAACTGCTAAGATAGCAGAAGACCTGAAGCTGCGCTCGTTTGTTAAACACAGACACGCTAAATCGCACATCTCCAGAGTCGAAATCGCTAGAATAGCAGAGCAACTGAGAATAACAATTCACACTTCTCGCCCGGGATTAATCATCGGTAAAGGCGGCGCTGAAATCTCAGCACTTGAAAGTGAATTGAAGACACTGACATCTAAAGATGTTAAGATTATAATTAAAGAAGACGAAAACCCTGCAGCTGTGGCTCAGCTCGTAGCAGATAATATCGCTCAGCAATTAGAGGGAAGAATATCCTTCCGTCGCGCTTTAAAGCACGCTGTTAGCGAAGCTATGAACAAGGGCAGAGCAGTGGGCGTTAGAGTGATGACTTCAGGTCGCTTGGGTGGCGCTGAAATGGCGAGAACTGAGCAATACAAAGAAGGCCGCATTCCTCTGCATACGCTTAGAGCAAAGATTGACTATGCTACTGCAACAGCACACACAATCTATGGCGCTATCGGCGTAAAGGTATGGATCTGCACAGGCGATTCTTATGATAAAAAGACAAGAAAGTAATAAAATAGAGACAGAATAATGTTATCACCAAAGAGAGTAAAATATCGCAAGACCCAGCGCGGTCGCAATCGTGGAAAAGCCCAAAGAGGCTCTACTATCGCTTTCGGTTCATTCGCACTGAAGGCAATGGAACACGCTTGGATTTCAAATAGACAAATTGAAGCTGCACGTATTGCTATTAACCGTTATTTGAAACGTGATGGTAAAATATGGATACGTATCTTCCCTGATAAACCTTATACTAAGAAACCACTCGAAGTGAGAATGGGTTCCGGTAAAGGTGCTCCAGAGGGATGGGTAGCAGTAATTAAACCAGGCAGAATTATGTTTGAAGTCGACGGCGTAGATGAAGTATTAGCAAAAGAAGCTATGCGCCTTGCATCAAATAAATTACCAATAAAAACTAAATTTGTTAAACGTATAGATCTGGTTTAGATAAATGAAAGCACGCAAAGCAGTAAACTTACGTGACCTTCAAAATAGTGAATTAGAAGGTCTTTTAGCAGAATCTTATGAAACTTTAGCAAAGAATAGATTCCAAGCGGCTATGAGCCAATTGAATGATACTTCTTATATTAAAGTAATAAGAAAAGATATTGCAAGAATTAAAACAATTTTGCACGAACGCAAGAACGGCACTAACTAAAGGAAACTAAATAATGAACAATAATATGCCGCAAACTGCACAGAAGGAAACTGCCAAAACTTCTAGAAAAAGAATCATAGTTGGCAAAGTAACTTCTAATAAGGCTGATAAAACAATAACAGTGGAAATGGAACGTCACGTAGCTCACCCACTGTTTAAAAAATACTATAAGAAAAATAAGAAGTTCATGGCTCACGACGAAGCTAACTCCTGCAACATCGGGGATACAGTGAAAATCATCGAGCACAGACCTCTTAGCAAAAGAAAAAGATGGAATTTAGTAGAAATTGTCGAACGAGCTAAATAATATAAAGGAACAATAAACAATGGTATACGAAGAAACCAATCTTACCGTAGCTGATAACTCTGGCGCTAAAAAAATGCGCGTAATTAAAGTACTCGGCGGTCACGGAAAAAGATATGCTCGCGTTGGCGATGTAGTAGTAGTATCTGTAAAATCTTCAATCCCTAACGGAAACGTTAAAAAGGGCGAAGTATGCAAAGCAGTTATCGTAAGAACAGCTAAAGAAATTCAAAGAAAAGACGGTTCTTGCATCCGCTTTGACGACAATGCAGGTGTTATTCTTAAGAATGACGGCGAACCAAGAGGAACTCGTATCTTCGGTCCCGTAGCCAGAGAATTACGTGAGAAAAACTATATGAAAATCATATCATTAGCTCCGGAAGTAATTTAAGGATACAAAGCACAATGAAACTAAAAATAAAAAAAGGCGATATGGTCCAGGTTATAGCTGGCAATGATAAGGGGAAGACCCCACGCAGAGTTTTATTAGTAGATGATAAGAGAATGAGAGTATTGGTGGAAGGCGTAAATATTCGCAAAAAACACGCACGCCCAAGCCAGCAAAATCCAAATGGT
>JBHADY010000054.1:0-7876 GCA_041855325.1 Ignavibacteriota bacterium | reverse complement strand
CTAAACCGCACATTTTAGATAAATTGCGATGTGCAATATAACGATGATTAAGGGAAAAATATGTAACACAATTTAAGAAAGTCATAAAATGCAAGGTAAAATTAATAAAGTAATAGTAGTGCTTTCTATATACGTTTTAGCATCTACAATAATGTTTGCAAAAATGAAATTAGTAGAAACACGAAATTATTATGGAAAAGATGGTAAGTGGCACTGGGTCGAAGTATATAAAGATACTGAGACAGGTGGCGGAATGTCAAAGGAATGGGTGAATGGCGATGGTCCATACTTACACACTCCTAAAAAATTTCCTCATTATCAAAAAACTAATCAAAACACAGAAGTAAATTCTCCGACAAATATCAGTTGTGAATTTATTGGAAGTGGTAATGGAATAATTTCAATAAAAGTTGATAGAGTTGTTGATTTAGAAGTGATAAAAGTACAAGATGGAAGCCAAGTAATGGCAAAGCAAACAATAAACCCTAATGGCGGATACAATATTGTAACTATGCCACACCCGCTCAATAAAGATATACCTTATGGACTAGTTCTGTACGAAAATGGGGACCCAATTTATATGGAGTTATTCTTTTTTAACGGGAAAATTCATAAATCAAATCAAGAATACCCTCCTGGATATGATCCAAATTCAGTTGAATAATGCTTGAATCAATGCACATTAAACACAATAGGCTCTCCAATCTGGAGAGCCTATTGTGCTTTATATTAAAGTATATTTTATAAATTGCTATTTGCGAAGTCCCAATTTACTACTTCCCAGAATTTTTCTATGAAAGCTGGGCGAGCGTTGCGGTAGTCAATGTAATAAGCGTGTTCCCAAACGTCGAGAGTTAGGATAGGCTTTGCATTGTCTGTGAGAGGAGTGCCCGCGTTGGACTTTTGTACTATCTCTAACTTGCCATCGCTGTTCTTCACGAGCCAAGCCCAACCGCTACCGAAAAGTGTAGCTGCAGAAGATGAGAAGCTTTCTTTGAATTTATCAAAAGATCCGAAGTTCGCGTTGATTTCGTCAGCAATTTTACCAGTAGGTGCGCCACCACCATTCGGAGACATACAGTTCCAAAAGAATGAGTGGTTGAAGTGCTGAGCAGAGTTGTTGAATACGCCTGCTTGAGACTTCTTAATAATATCTTCGAGGGCCATAGCTTCGAAATCTGTGCCTTTGATTAAGTTGTTTAAGTTTGTTACGTAAGCATTGTGGTGCTTGCCGTGGTGATATTCAAAAGTTTCTTCTGTAAATACACCTTTGAAATCCGTTGGTTTATATGGTAGTTCTGGTAATTTGAACATTGTTTTATCCTTTTCTTAAATCAATAAAAATCATCTGTAATATATAAACGAAAAAAAAATTCAAAAGTTCAAAATAAAGGAAAAATTTTAATAATTCCGATAAAAATAGTATATTTGCATTCCATTAAATGAACGTGATTTGAATGAAAGAAGAACAAGAATTCGGTTTTCCTTTAAGAAATGACAAGACTATGCCCGGCTCCAGAAGGTTGGCACGCGAAAAAGTGATGCAGATCATAAGTGCTTATGAGTTCTCTGGAACGCACTTGAACGAGCAATATTCCTATATCTTTAATCGCCTGTTTAATATGGACGATGAAGAGGCGGAAGCAACTAATGATGGGAAAATACTATCTCAGGAGGAGAGGAAACGCATAGACGGCGATACTCCGATTGAGTGGAAAGAAGACCATATTATGTTCGCCCGCAAGCTACTTGAGAAGTCTATAGAGAATAAAGCATACTATAATTCGATTATAGTAAGTCATTCTAATAATTGGGATTTAGAGAGGATCGCCCTGATAGATAAAACTCTCATCTATATGGCTGTTAGTGAGCTGGTTTTCTTCCCGGAAATTCCTCCGAAAGTTAGTATAAACGAAGTGATTGACATTGCGAAAAAGTACTCCACTGAAAAGAGTAGTATATTTATCAATGGCATACTCGAAGCGTTTATCAAAGTGCTGAAGAGCGAAGGAAAGCTTAAAGATAAAGAACATTTGTTAAATAGCTAAGGCTATAAAAGAAAAAGCGAGAGGTCATCTCGCTTTTTCTTTATGTGCCTAGTTTTCGATTATTAATTCAAGTTTGCGGTTCAGCATTTGGTCTTGATTCGTTGCCATCCTTCTGCCGAATGAGTTAATACTTATATTTTTAATGGAGATACCACTGCTCACCAATATTTTACGTATTTCATTTGCCCGCATATCCGTAAGCGATTTGTTATATTTGTCGCTTCCGATGCTATCCGCATAAGTGTTTATTACAAACTTGGAGGACTTATCCTGAGTCTTCACAAAGTCCTGTAACTGGTTAATATCACTATTAGTTAGCTTAGTATTATCATATTCATAATATAGGGTAATCTGCTTTGGTGCTTCTTCTTTAATTACCAGATCCTCTTCCACTGGAGGCTGAGGAATATCGCGAATAAGTATATCATAATTGTATATTTTAGGACTTTTAATATCCTCAACATCCGCTATGGTGAATGCACTTTCATTCCCGTCTATAGATAGGCGATATTTACCGGCTTCGGTGATCGGAATAACGAATCTAGCATCGCCGGGGTAAATCTTAAACTTACGAGATGTATTAGTTTTAAGATTAGTGCAAGTGACTGATAATTCAGAGCTTATAGAAGTTCTCATATTGCGAAGAATGTTATAAACAGAGCCGCTAATAAATGCATAATCACCGGGGGATACTTTATCCGGGAGGTTAAACTTATAGATACCCTGACGCTTGGTGTCCTCGTCGTAAGAGACGTAATAGGCTTGATTGCCGAAAGCCGTCAGCCAGATGTTATTATCGTCTTTATCTGTGTTTATCGGGCTTCCGAGGTTAATGGGGGCAGACCATTTACTCCAATTTTCCTCCTCTCTTTGGCAATAATATATGTCATATCCGCCCAAGCCGCCGGGACGGTTGGAGGCGAAGAAGAGGGTTTTGTCGTTCATAGCAAGGTGAGGCGAAAGCTCGTCTGCTGGCGTGTTGATGTTAATGGGTTTTGGCTCACTCCATGTGTTATTTGCAGAGTTATGTTGCGAGTAATATAAGTCCATTCCGCCTTTGCCTTCGGGTTTAGCGAGAGCTAAAATCAGCGTCTGCAGGTCGTGCGAGAGCGTAGCGGAGTATATGGGCGAATCATTGCGATAGCCCGGTATATTCAGCGTTTGGGGATTGCCCCACTTTCCATTTTGCTTATGAATTATAGAGAATGACTGATTTTGCTTGCCATCAGCGGAGTAGCTGCCGGAAATCAGCGCTGTTCTGCCGTCGGGCGATAGATATAGCAATACATCGGACTTATCGGTATTAATTCCAGAGGCGAGATTCTGTGGCAAAGACCAAGCTCTCGTGCCTATGTTTTGGCTTGACCAAATATCGTCCAGATCTTCCGTGCCTGCGGTGTTTTCGAAGTGAAATTTACGGTCGAAGTAAAGGATCGACTCATCGAAATCGCAAACAGGCATAATAGCCGGCTGATACGCATTAATGGCGTTCGGCAGGCGAGTTTTATCTATATTATCAGTAGCAAATGCCGATGCAGACACGGCAAAAGCCAACAGCAGGGAAAACAGTTTCACTTAAATTCTCTATATTTAAAATTATAAATACGAAAATAAGATGATTTTGTGTTATTAAAAGTAGTTATCAGTCAGATTTTATAACTTAATATCTGCTTTTTTTAGTGCTTCGTCGAGCATAGACTTGCTTGATTCTGTTAGCGGCATTAGCGGCATGCGATATACTTCGTTGCAGAATCCCAGCTTAGACATAACGTATTTCACTGGTTGTGGATTAGTCTCGATGAAGTTTAAGTTCATTAAATCGAAGAGTTTATAGTGAAGCTCGCGAGCTTTTTCGTATTCTCCGTTCAGGGCGTAGCGAGTCATATCGCCGAACTCTTTCGGAGCGTAGTTAGAGATTACGGAGATAATGCCTTTTCCGCCCATAAGGATAACGGGAAGGGTCAGGGAGTCGTCCCCGGAGAGGAGAGCGAAGCCTTCTGGAGCTTGTTTAATGATGCTCATCATTTGGTCTAAATCGCCTGAAGCTTCCTTCACGCCCACGATGTTCGGGCAAGCGTTCGCCAGCTTAGTTATTGTGTCAGCATTAATATTTACGGCAGTTCTTCCCGGCACGTTATATGGGATAATCGGGAAGTTTTTGCATTCATCTGCAATTAGCCTATAGTGTTCGAATAGCGCTTCCTGAGTAGGCTTGTTATAGTACGGAGCAACGATGAGAGCGGCATCTGCGCCCATTTCCTGTGCGATTACCGTATAATCCAGTGTGGAGTGAGTTTCGTTAGTTCCTGTGCCTGCGATTACTTGGCAACGCTTGTTTGCGATCTCAATTGCTCTAATGATTAGCGCTTGTTTTTCTTTTTCCGTGAGTGCGAAGTTTTCTCCTGTGGATCCGCACACGACGATACCTTCTATTCCAGCGTTAATCTGATGTTCGATAATATTTTCGAAGCTCTCGAAATCCACGTCTCCATCGGGAGTGAATGGAGTAATTAGCGCTGTGTAAGTTCCTTTAAAAATTTTTCTTTCCATAACTCTGCAAAGTAATTAATTATCTTAATAGCTATTTTAATCTTTAGATTTGATATTAATAAGTATTTATAAAAGGCAAAAATACAAATAAATATGCAAAAATCAAAAATATGGAATGAAATAGGCATTGATATGCAGGAATTTATATATCATTCTATATTTATCAAAAAAATTTTGATAAAAAATGATTCTTTTGTACTTTCGCGTTTGATTTGTGTCATTAATATGTGGGAAGAGATGAAATCTCTAGAAGAATTCAAGTTTTTTTTTAACAGCACATTCTCGTCTATTTTACCGCAGATACAAGATGCGAAACAATATGCTAAGGAGTTGAACAAGCAAGTATTTTTTAAGTATTTGGGGATAAGCATAGCTTTCGTAGCTATCTGTTCTATTATTATGGCTACTGTGAGCGACCCAGGCTGGGAAGATAATATTTACGCCATAATAGCTTTAGGTTTAATGATAATCTTGGTGTTGATGTTTACGCGTATGTCAGACAATAAAAAACAACAACTCGAAAAGTTTGATGTTAAGATCTATCAACCTGTACTGAAGTTCATTAATCCGGGATTAGAGTATAGCGATTCGGATACTCTTGGCGTCGGCGCTGCAGTCGATGCGGATATTTTCGATGATTATGTTAACGAGTTGATTGTTAATCAATCATTCTATGGAACTATTAATGGAACGAATGTAGATTTCGCAGAGGTGAAAGCCCAAAGAGAAGTAGTCCTTGTTGATGATGACAATAACGAGAAAACAGAACATAGATTAGTCTTCGAGGGACTATTCTTTGTATTCCATCTTGATAGAAGCAGTGCGCGTTTGGCTTATTCTTTCTTTAATGAAAGAAGGAATGAGTTATGGCAACGTATCGGTGATAAAATTATGTTCTCTGCAAGGCAATCAAAGTTTTATTTTGCTGTACCTTTTGATAATAACTTTATCGAAAGCTATAAAATTAAGAATGCCGAGCCGACATTTACTAAGTTCTTTTTAATAGTAAGTACTGCTGTTGGAATGCTTGAGGAGCTGCAAGCAAGTTTTGCCAATATGGAAGAGGAGGAATAATTTATCAGTATCTGAAGTATTGTGTTTATTAGATGAGTTTGATAAATAATAGAACGTGTACCCAAAATAGCGTTTTTGGGTACACGTTATTTCTTTCGTGTACACTTTTTTTGATTTTGAAGGAGACCCTCCTCACCCCTTCATCAACGCCTTCACTTCATCAATAAACACCAGAGAAGAACCCAAACGCGAACGCACAAAATCGCCAGCTGTGGCGCTCTTGCGATTGTAATACTCTTCGTCGTTCATTAGCTTGGTTAACTCGTCGAGTATTTCTTCGTAGTTGGAAACAGTGCTTAATGCGCCCAATTTAAGCAAATCCGCTGCATCTGGGGATTTGCTAATATTCGTGCCGGTGATGATAGGCAGGGAATAGCCAGCCGGTTCGCCCACTGAGTGCAGCCCGTCGCCGAAGGCACCGCCCACGTAAGCTATGTGAGCATTCGCATACAGGCTGAGTAGTTTACCTATGCTATCCACGATGATGATTTTCTTCCCGTAGCGGATTTCCTCCCAGTCGCTTTCCGATAGGGAGTTAATCTTGCTGAGGAGTACGTAGTTGTCCCACTTGCGCTCAAGCTCGGAGAGATGTCCGGGGCGTGGCTCGTGAGGGACAATGATAAGTGATAACTTCTTGGTATTGTTCGGGTTATATCGTCTGAATGCACGAATGATTATGTCCTCGTCTGGCATCCAAGTGCTGCCCGCTACTAAAACTTTGGAGTCAGCGAAGAGACGCGGATCTATGTATGGACTTACGCGAGAACTTTCGACTTTTTCGGCTATGCGGTCGAATCGCGTATCCGGCAGATACGCCACCTTAAGCTGTGGGAGGAAACTCTTGAAGTACTGCACATCGTTTTTATTCATCACGAATATTTTATTAAACAGCCTGTAGCAAGAGCGATAATATGAGTTTATCAAACTGCTCTGTGGTTTGCTGGCATTCAGCAGGAAGGTCGGAATGCAGCGGTGTCGCAGTTGGCTTAGGTAATTATACCAAATGTCATAGCGAATGAATATAGCCAAGTCCGGACGCGTAGTATCTAAGAATTTAGACACATTCTCTGGGAAGTCTAAGGGAAGATAGGTGATAAAATCCGCATACTCGTAGTCCTTGCGGTTGTCATATCCCGATGGCGAGAAGAAAGTAAGAATTATGTAAACATTAGGGAAATTCTTCTTCAGCAGTTCGATTACAGGACGTGCCTGCTCGAACTCGCCCATAGAAGCTGCGTGGAACCAAATACGAGTATTGCTGCTATTTTCCTTAAATTTATAGTTGTCTAATAAATTTTTTGCCAAAAATTCTCTATTTTTGAATTTCTCATCTTTGGTCTTGCTCTTGGCATAAGACTTAGCGATGGGCACAAAAACTTTATTATATATAAAATGCATATTTCTTTACTTCGGCAATTTGATAGAATGCAAATTTACGTATTAGAGACGACATTTTACATATAGATTATTAAAATTATATCGAATAATGAAAATTGTTACAATAATTAGTAACAAAATCATATATTTATGTTTATTATATAGATAATTAGAATATAAATCAATAAATAGAATAACGCTATGAAAAAATCTTTTGGTGCTAAAGCTTCTCTTTTTCCTCTGCCAGTGGTGCTTATCGGTACTTATGCAGAGGATGGTGAAGCAAATCTGATGACTGCATCTTGGGCGGGAGTGGTTAATAGCATCCCACCTATGCTATCGGTTAGCGTGCGAAAGGCTCGCGCTACGTATCAGGGAATGGAGCTGAACAGAGAATTTACTATCTCTTTTCCGAATTCATCGCAAGTGAAGGAAGCGGACTTCTGCGGGGTGGTGTCTCATAAAACTACGAACAAACCCGAAGCACTCGGCTTAAAGAATAAAAAATCGCATATAGTGAATGCGCCGGAGTTCGAAGACTTCCCGGCTGTGGCTCACTGCAAGCTATCGCAGAGCTTGGACTGTGGCTCGCACATAGTTTATTTAGGCGAAATATTGGATCTATGCGTAGAGGAATTCGCCCTGACTAATGATATGCCGGACTTAAAGAAAGTCGACCCAATTATGTATAATAACTTTACTCGCACCTATTACTCCGTTGGCGAGAAAATCGCAGATGCATACAAAATGAACATAGATACTTATAATAAATAAAGATACTTACACTTCATACATATTAATACACAATAATGAAAAAGATAATATTT
>JBHADY010000053.1:0-11870 GCA_041855325.1 Ignavibacteriota bacterium | reverse complement strand
CTAATATTTTCCAATTACTTACATTAATTTATTTACTCTGGTAAAGAGCTTAAATCCCCATTCTTTACCTTAGTAATTCTAAAAATGGTAAAACTACCACGTTCAAAATTACGCAATTATTTATTATTATACAAATAATTATAATATTTTTTAAATATTTCTACCTCTTGGCTCCGTACTGCTTAGCGTAGTATTGTTTGTATTCATCGCATAGCACGGCGTCGCACCACTTTTTATTGCTTAAATACCAGTCAATAGTTTTTCCCATTCCCTCTTCGAATGAAGTCTCGGGGTTCCAGTCCAGTTCCTTTTTCGCTTTTGTTATATCCATAGCATAGCGCCAGTCGTGTCCGGGTCTATCGGTTACATACTTAATTAGATCTTCATTTTTTCCCATTTTGCTTAGGACTAACTTTGCTATGTCTATATTTCTCTTTTCGCATTCCCCGCCGAAGTTATATATTTCCCCGCTTTTGCCATCAGTTAGTGCTTTATATATGCCCTTGCAGTGGTCTTTTACGTAAATCCAATCGCGCACGTTCTTTCCGTCGCCGTAAATAGGTATATCCTTGCCTTCATTAGCATTCATAATCAGAAGCGGAATAAGCTTCTCTGGGAACTGACGCGGACCATAGTTATTCGAGCAGCGAGTGATAACAGTATCCAAGCCATAAGTAGCGTGATAAGCCTGCACGAAGTTATCAGCCGATGCCTTCGAAGCCGAATAAGGAGAATTAGTCTTTATTAAGTGCTCTTCCGTAAAACCCGGTTCACTATCGCTTAGCGAGCCATACACTTCATCGGTAGAGATTTGCACGAAACGCCTAACCTTACGCATTTTCGCTACTTCGAGCATAGTCAGTGTGCCGAAAACGTTATTAATAAGAAACGGAGTGGAGTCCCAGATGGATCTATCAACGTGGGTCTCAGCCGCGAAGTTAATGATAACATCCACTCTATTAAAGTAAGCTATTTCGTCCATCTTAGCTTTATTGCAAATATCCAACTTAATGAACTTAACGTTTGGATATTCATATGCGAATTTGATATTTTCTTGATTTCCGCAATATGAAAGTAAATCTACTACTACTATAGGTATCGTCAGCCCCACGTCCTTAAGCAAATACTCTAAGAAATTGCTTCCGATAAAGCCCGCACCACCAGTAATCATCATACTTGTATAATTCATATTAACCCTCTTACTTTAATATAAACTTCTTATTATGAACATTCTTAACTACTATAGCACTAATGGAGATAGAAAGAGAAAGGAAAGCACCCAAAACTATAGCTATCAGCTTCGATGGGGAGCTTCTGCGAATGGGGACTATTGCCTTATCAAGTGGCTCAATCACGGGAGTATCGCTGGTTTCTTGTATCGACTCCTGATACTTCTGCGATTCAAGGTAAGCATTCACCTGCTCCATTATCTTTTTATCTCTTATTATGCTTGTATATTCTTTCACTAAATCCGGCACTTTGGAGAGCGGAATTGAGTAATCGCTACTGCCCAGAATACCGCCATTCTGTATTTTTAAGTATTGGCTGCGTAGCTTATCTATTGACTCCTCCAACATTTGAATTTCGCGGGAATTCGGCTGGAAGTCCATACGTTTAATAGTCAATTCATGCTCTGCTTTCAGTAATTCAGTTCCTAAGTTCGCTGAGGATTCTATAATCGCTTTTGCTTGCTCGTCTATTGCGAGTACTTTATTCTCACGCTGGAAATTCTGCAAACGGCTATCTATTGAATCCAGCTTTTCCTTCTTTTCCGCTAATACTTTTTCTATGTATATGCGTTTATTTCTTGCTTTTGATACAGTCTTATTGCGTGTTATATAGTCCAATCCAGCTATTGCCACATTAGCTATATCTGCGCTCATCTTTGCAGCTAATGCTTTATCGCTGGAACTTGGGAAGAAACCCGTGGACATCTCCACGCTCAGCAATACGAGTCCGCTGCGATTCGCCTTAGAGGCAATAGACTTTGTAATTTTCTCATACGCGTCTGGCAATAACTCATCTTTGAAGAACTTATTATTCTTAAGGACTAATGAGTCGTAAATGAACTTCGCAATCTCGCGACTTTGCAAATATTCAGTAAGAATCTGAGATTTATTATCCGTAGGTAGCGACCCAAGGGATATTCCCCCGCCCATAGACTGCAGGAAGGACGAAAGCCCACCCGAAGAACTGCTAGATTCCATAGGCATAATAGAGGCATCAGCACTGTAGCGAGACGGCACTACGTAAGTAAAAAGAAAGCTCAGAACTACGACTATCACTAAGGATAGTGCAATTAGCTTTTTATTCAACAAGCACAGGTTTACTATGTTAGTAAAGGTGAATTCTTTCGCTTCGTCGAATTGTTTAATGTATTTCATCGCTTACTTCTTATTAGAGTTCATTACCGTGAAGACTACCGCAACTATGGTTAAAAGCTGAGTAACTATAGTCAGCGTAGTCGTGAAAATTTCAAAGAATGTGAGTTCGCTCTCAGCATAGACGAAGATGTTATCGCCCGGCTCGAGGGTATAATTCTTCTTTTTAGCGAGGTATTGCTGTCCTTTGGACTTCACCACTACTGTGGCGCTTTCATCAGCTCTGTAGCCATAGCCACCAGCTATATTGATGTAATCCTCGTAAGTGTAATTTGGATTATATGCAATACGTCCGGGGTTATTAACGCGTCCGCCCACGTTGATGAATGAGTTAAGCTTAGGCACATATAGAGAATCTTGGTCCCAGAGGAGCACATTATTTTCTGTCTCTGCACTGCTCATTAACTTATTGAAATCAACGGAGATACGTCCTGGAATTTCACTGGAGCGTGCCACATAGTATTTTCTTTCGCTTTCGCTCATTTCCGATGGTGGCAGGGTACGCAGACGCACCATATCTAAGTCCTGCTCTTTTGCAATGGATTGACGAATTAGAATTGCATTATCGCGAGAGGCATCTTCTGTGAAGCCACCCGCTTTTTCGATTATCTCTTTCAGTGTGGTTTTATTCTCGGAGATAGCATAATGTCCGGGGTATTTCACTTCCCCTTCGAGTATCACATACTTATCTTTTTGCCAATTATGCTTTTTGCGAACGAATAGCTTATCGCCCGGCATAAGAGGAAAGTCGATTAATCCATCGGCAGTGCCTTTTCCGCTTAAGTAGACGAACCAATTATTAAGGTCTATAACTTGGAATTCACTTTCTATGCTACTTTGTTTAAGCCGCACGAACTCCACAGAGTCCAAAAATGCAGACTGCTTAAAGCCCTGAGCCAGCTTAATCAAAGTGGAGAGAGAATCGCCCTCTACGTACTCATACACATCGGGAGCGAAGAGCTCGCCTTCAGCTTTTATGTACTCGGATTCATTCCTCTGATACACATTAATGAAATCGCCACCCATAAGAGTAGGGTTCTGCGATTCATCGCCAATTTGATAATACTTAAGAAGATCAACAAAGATGGTCTTTCCGTCGCGTATCAGGTTAATGTAACGCAAAGATGCAGTGGATTTAAAGCCACCAGCTTTCGCAATCGCATCGGATACTCTATCGGTAGCACTTGCGGAAACGCTCATAGACTTAACTACCTCGCCGCTGACCATCACCTTAAACTTGCGTATTTTCTTTAAGGTAAGGCTGATTTCATCTGCTTTAAACTTCTTGCCTACTCGTTCTACTATCATCTCTTCTGCCTGCTTCAGCGTCTTATTATTTAGGTCGAAGCTGGCAACGCCCGGCACCACAGCTTTTCCCTCAGGGCTAACGACTATACTCCACTCATAGTTCATTCCAGAGAACACACTAAGATGAAGGACATCGCCAGGACCAAGGATATACTCCTCGGGTTTCACCGGCTTTTCCAATAGGTAATCAGTGGTTTCGGGGGTAATCTTATCAAGTCTAAGACTATCCTTCTGATTCGGCAATTTCTTAGGCAAATATCTATCATACACACTCTGCGCCCGTAGTGAAAGAGCAGAGATAAGAAGTATTGTTAGATACAAAAACAGTCTTAGCTTCATATTATCGTATATTTTTCTTTTAGTATAAGATTGCAAAGTTAACATTTTTTTAGCTATATTCATACATTATAGTATTGATATTCATAACAAAGGACGAATATCAATAAATATAGCCGAATAAAGCATCGAATAACAATATCAAAGCCGCTGAGATGGTATAGGAACGGACAGTGCTTTGTCCCACGCCTTCGGCTCCGCCCCAAGTTTTAAATCCAATATGACAGCCTATAAGCGCGGTGAATCCACCAAATGCCAGCATTTTAGCTAAGCCTCGCAATATCTCTCCCACTTTGAAGAATACTTGTATAGATTCAAAATACATAGCGGCAGAGAAATCAAATTGCAGATTCGTTAGCACATAGCCACCCATAATAGCCACAATATTTGAGAATATACCAAGCACGGGCATCATCAGAATAGCAGCCAAAACGCGTGGCATAGCCAAATAGCGCACCTTGTCTATCGCCATCATCTCGAGGGCATCTATCTGCTCGGTTACTTTCATTGTGCCGATTTCCGCAGTTATAGAAGCTCCCACGCGTCCCGCCACTACAAGTGCGGTCAGAACTGGGGTAAGCTCATTAAACACAGCTGTGGCAATTGACGAGCCAATATATGGCTTTGCCAGCTCAAGGAGATTGAATTTTATGAATAATCCCGTAGCCTGCAGAGCTGCAATAGCCCCAGTTACTAAACCAACTAACATAAGCAGGGGAAGGGTGTCCACGCCTATGATTTTCATCTGTGCGACTATTAGCTTTTTATCCTTAAACGCACGCGGGAAATAGGAAATAACCCGCAAAGCAAGTATTACCACCTCTCCGAACTCTTGGAAGAATGCGATTACTCGCCTGCCGAGGCGTGCCATCATATTTAGGAAGAATTGCACTGCTTAGAGTAACTCCATTATCTGTGGAATAACTTCGTACATATCGCCCACTATTCCATAATCGCAGTTAGAGAAGATTGGCGCATCTTTATCGCTATTGATAGCCACGATTACCTTCGCGGTGTTCATTCCGGCTAAGTGCTGAATAGCCCCAGAAATACCACAAGCCACATATAAATCAGGCGACACCACTTTGCCGGTCTGTCCCACTTGCTCGCTGTGCGGTCTCCAACCGTTATCAACTATTGCACGGCTCGCTGCTACAGCGGCATTCATCTTTTCTGCGAGATTAGCAATAAGTGCGTGGTCTTCGGGAGCTTTCATTCCGCGTCCCACTGCGACTAACCTATCCGCCTCGCTTATGTTCTGCTTTTGGCTTGCTGAGCTTTGCTCGATTAGCTCTATTTTTTCTATTCCAGTGGCAACAGCTTCTTTAGCTATAACTTCAAGTTTAGCATATTCAGCTTCAGCTATTGCGAACATCTTAGCTCTTAGGCTTAGCACAGCACTTTTATAAGTGATTTCATCCTCTTGCACTGCCTTTCCAGAGATGATAGCCTTCTTAGTTCTAACGGTATCACCATTAACGCTGATTTCCATAACATCAGCTATGTATGGAATATCCAATTTTGCGGAAATCACCGGTGCAATTTCCTTATCCGCAGAAGAAAACAGAATTAGCTTAGTTTGCTCTGTATCTGTGAACATAGAAGCTATGTAGTTGCTTTTATTAAAGTCAAATTTCGCTCCAGCAGGCAGAGCATAGTTATAGACTTCGCCCGCTGCGAATCGATTAGCCTCGTTTATGATTTCATCACTTAGGGAAACGCCCACAATACGCACCACGGCGTTTAAGCTGCGTGCTAAGCGATTAGCCTCTGATAAAAGCTCTTTATAATACGACTTTAGCGTGCCATCGCCATTGCTTATATATACTAAAATGTCTTTCATTTCCGCTCCTTATAATACTTTCTCTTCTTTGGTTAGTGAATTTACTATTTCGGCTATTTCTTCTTTGCTGGAGCCGACTATCTTTCCTTTGCGGGCTTTCTTGCTTATCTCGCAAGCGATAGCCTTTACCTTGTCGCTCTTTGCATTAACGTTATACTCTTGTATTTTCTTTGACTTAGCCTTCATTATATCCGGCAATTTAGGATATCTCGGCTGGTTAATACCCTTCTGCACCGCGATAATGCAAGGAAGCGATGTCTGCAGCTTCGCTGAGCCGTTATCAAGTTCTTTTTCGGCTATTGCTTTGCCATTATCAAGTTCTAATTTAGTAACGTATGAGATTAGCGGAACATTCAGCTTCGCTGATAGATACACCGGCACTGCTTCGCTTGCGTAATCTATGCTTTGGCGACCGCAAATGATTAGATCAAAACTTTGATTAACCGCAAATTCAGCTATAGCATTTGCCACAGTCTGCGAATCCTTTGCCGCTTCGTCCAACTTGATGAATACAGCTTTATCCACTGCTAAAGCATAAGCCGAGCGGAGAATGTCATTCACTCCGGTATCGCAGCCAACGCTTAAGGCAGTGATAGTCCCGCCGTGCTTTGCGCGAATGAGCAGAGCTTCCTCTAAGGCGTACTCATCATAAGGGTTCATCACATATTTTATTTTAGATGTATCTATTTCATTCGTCCCAGCTTTCAGTTCCACAGCGGAATTAGTATCTGGCACTCGCGATAAACAAACTAATATATTCATTCTTGTCTCTCTTTATTAAGTTTATTCGTATAAATTAATGTCGCTAAGCATACTATCCTATTGAAATATATACACTTAGCGACACACACTATTTTTAGTTAAGGCTTAGCCTTAGTAATCATCTTTGAACCTCTGGAACCAAGTTTCGCCAAGGCTGAAGCTCATATTTAGTTTAAAGAAGTTCTCTTGCAAGAGCTGTCCCTTCACAAGACCTCGCTTACCAAAAGTGAAGGAGGAGTTAATCATAAAATTGCCAGCCACGGGGATATCCGCTCCCACGCTTACATAATACTCGTTAATATCTTCGCCGAATACCTTATAATACAGCTTTTTCATTCCAGCACCTATGTTATAAGTAGTCTTGTCGAAAATAGTCTTTCTGAATCCACCCACGCCCAAACGAGAGAATCCCACCGAAGCAGAGAATGAATTAGTATAATCAAATCTATCAGTCTTATTTAGCTCGAAGTTAGTGAAGTCCTGCATAGAGAAATCACCGCCGAAAACTAAATTATTGTACTGATAGGAGAAGCCCACACCGAAAGCATCCGGCAGCTTAGTATTCACGAACTCAATGCGTGTGGAGTCGTTCTTTACGTAATTTTTTTCGTCCGTACCGTCGAAGAAAATCTGTACTTCGTTTCTATAGCTTGGCATTACGTCGTAATAAAAGCCGAGATTGAAATTCTTAAATGGAGAGAGAACTACCCCGCTCTTCAAGAGGCTACCGCGGATAATCGTGCTGCGTCTATTCACTTGATTTTGGTTCACATAATCATAGAATACAGTATTGATATTCTGATACAAATTACCGAAAAATCCCGCAGCAGAGAAACCCAACTTCACGAAGTCAAACGGAGAATATGACACACCCAAATAAGCCTGCGACACGCCACCAGCACCTTGATACTTGCTCTCGCCACGAATGTTAAAACCATCAGTATCAATAAACTCTAACTTCTTAACTAAGTAATTCACAGAGCTATATGGCATAATACCAAAGGAAACGGAAATTCCCTTAGCTGTATCTATGGCAAGTAGTCCCATAATGTGATTAGCAGAGGCATTGCTCTGGATTACGTCCTCATTCGCATCTAATACCTGACGAAGGTTATAGTTATAACCAGCTTGAATACGCGTAGTCTTCACGTCTGCCCACATAGCGGGGTTGCGTGTGTTAATAGCATAATGAGACGGGAAGGCAATAGAAGTGCCCCCCACAGACTCGTATCGTGCCACTAAGTTCGTGTGTATATCACCTATACCGAACACCGAATAGTTCGAACCACCCTGAGCAAACATAAGCGAAAAGTTAGCAAATAGTGCAAGTATAACAGCTATCTTTCTCATTTTTTGCCTCCTTTCTGGTAGTTATAGTCTGGGCGTTTAGAGTAAACTATTCTCAGTCTTGGTCTATTTGCTGGATTTGGGTCGTTCATTCCGTAGAATACATATTTATCTACTGTGAAATGCTCGTAATGAATAGGCGCTTTATGCAGAGAAGCTATACCTTTCTTTCCGCCGTGAAGTATCCACTGTTCCAATAAATATGTGAATCTTGGAAATTTATATGTAATAAAGTCTTTATCTTTAGTTCCATTAGAGCCTATCTTCTGCTCTATCGCAGATAGAGTATCCTTCAGGTCTAAGCCACGATAAGAAATAACGATTTGATTATCACGCAGAGAATCTGTGTTATAGTTAGAGAAACGGCTTTTCTCTTTATTCAGCTTCAGCTCTAAGTATGCAGAGTGAATTGCTATATTATCCGGCAGAGAAGTGAAGTCGAATTCCATATCTGTGCGGTATTGCACTGCTCCCTGCAGCACTATATCGTACTTATCGCTGTGCTCAGGTGCATCAGAAATTGAATATTCCATAGCCGATTTCATTATCACGCTATCTACTTCATTCTTAGAGTTATAAAACTTAACGAATACCTCAGTAAAGAAAGCACCAGACTTATTAAGCGCCGGACCATCAAACTTGCGAATATTGCGAGAGTTCGCATTCGGCACGAAGGCAATACCCGTATTCACGTATTCCTCGTGTTTATCGCCCCAGAATAGCCACTCAGAGATAAGCTCCTTATCCAAATCCAAAGTTATAATCACACCGCTGTCCGTTAGTGGCACCACTTGATTAAACTCACCGATTTTCTTCGAGTAATCTATGTAATCCGCCGGATCTTTAAATACAGAATCCCAAGTAGTGCTCGGATACCAAATCTTCTTGTTCTTATAAACATCGAAAGCGAGAGGAGCAAGGGAATCACCAAAAGCATATCTCTGCACCTTTAGCTTCACCGTGCTGGAGATTATCTTATCCGGCTTGATGAACTTAAAAGTGTCCTTCAAAGTTTGGAAACGAATAAACGTCATAGACTGGTAATCGTCTGCCTTACCGATTAGGAAACCACCCATATTGATATATGAGCTGTGCATCTTCCTAATGCTATGCTTAGTGATGAACTGCATATCGTCAGAGCTAATTGTCTTCACGCTGACTGTATCATATATGAACGACAAGCCTATATCCGTAGGTGCTTCGTTGCAGGAACTCAGCAGCACGATGATGACAATTGCACTAATTATTGAGAGTATTCTTTTCATTTAATAGTATTATTATTCTTTTTCTTTCAAAGTATTAGTATATAGATTTATATATGCCTTAGCGGATTCTTTCCAAGAGTAGTCCCCTTGCATTACTTTTTCCTGCAGCTTCAGCATTTGCTCTTTATCAGCATAAAGTTCGAATGCACGCTTCGCAGCTTTTAGTAATTCCGTAGCGGTGAAGCCATCGAACTTAAAGCCATTGCCTTCGCCTGTTTCGGCATTATAATCTTCTATTATCTCGCTTAGCCCGCCTACGTTATGCACGATAGGAATAGAACCATAAGCAAGGGAATAAAGCGCATTAAGTCCGCAAGGCTCGAACTTACTCGGCATAAGCAGGAAGTCGCTTCCGGCTTCTATCTTATGCGTCAGAGGTTCATCGTTTGCGAATTTAAACGCGAAATTATTCGGAGAGTCCTTATATATCTCCTTTATCTTCTCTTTATACTCAGCATCACCTTCAGCGAGCATAATAAAGTTCATATCTTCTTTTAATAGCTTAGGCAGAGCGGAAACGAGCAAATCTAAGCCCTTTTGTTCACTAAGCCTTGTAATCATAGCCACGAGAGGCAAACTCGCTCTTTCTGGGCTAATGGAGAACTCATTAAGTAGCTGTTCTTTGTTCTGCGTCTTAAAGTTAGGAACGCTTTCCTCGAATTTATTCTCCAAATGTGTATCTAACTTCGGATTCCAGAAGTAAGAATCCACCCCGTTTATTATACCTTGGAACTTCTTCTTATCATCCATAAGCAGCTCGCACAAACCATTGGAGTGTTTCTTATCTTGCAGAATTTCATTGCAATAAGTAGGCGAAACTGTATTCACAGCATCGGAATACATAATGCCAGCCTTCAGGAAGTTTAGTTTATTCTTGTGAATAAAGTTGTCCTTTTCTTCCTCTGGCACTAATAACTTAGCGAAGTTCTTAGCTGGGTATTGTCCCTGTTGAGAAATATTATGAATAGTCAGAATAAACTTAGTCTTTGCGAACTTCTTAGGGTGGAAGAGCTTAGCAAAAGCCGGCACGAGTGCAGTTTGCCAGTCATTGCAATGGATAATATCCGGCACCCAACCCAGCATATTGCAGGTTTCCACCACGCTTTTGCAGAAGAAGGCGAATCTTTCGTCGTTATCCGGGAACTCTTCCCCAGTCTTCACGTCGAAGTAAATGCCTTTTCTTTGGTCGAAGTAGTTCAAGTTTGTGCTTACGTATGCTTGCACCTTCGCTTTTGGGTTATTTATAGAGGAGGATTTCACTGTAGAGTAGTAAGTATTCTCTCCTATTTCTATCTCCATATCACGCAGGCGGTTAATCTCGTGAATTTTATTTCGACGTTCCGAGATAATACCATATTTTGGCATCATAACGCGGATATCGTGTCCTATCTCGCGAATAGCCAGCGGGAGAGAGAATGCCACATCGCCAATTCCACCCACTTTTGCGAACGGGAACACCTCGCTTGAAACGTATAATATACTAAGAGCTTTAGCCATTTGTATTCTTTTCGTAGTTTAATAAAAGTTTCAATAAGCACAAACTACAAAAATAAGCATTTTCAATGAAAAAGCCAACAATATATTATTAAGCGCTCTCCCAATTACGCTTGCCAATGGATTAAATTAAGAAGTAAGAATTTCGGCGAGATAATCGCCTTTGGGCGATTATCAAATTATCCATTCACGGCTTGTCAGCTATCTTTAATGTCTTTTAATCCTTAAATCATAGTTCAAGAAATTATATATTATCACATTCCGACACACAGAGGGCGACCCTTGTGGTCGCCCGTTGCTTAGGAGTACATTATTCTTTAATTAATACAAGGATTACATCTAATGGCGTATACAATCAGATAAATAAATTTAATAAATTATTACTGATTTTACCAAATCAATATTCTACTCTCATTTATCTGTTTTTTGTATAAAAATGGCGAGAAAAATCTCGCCATTTTTATACTCTATGTAATAACAACATTCCTAACAACTGAATATTATTTTTTAGTATAGTACTGTTGAATGAATAAAATCATACTATGATTGACTTACTGATTTAGTCAATATTTTTAACTAAATCAATCTTTTAATAATATTGTGGTTACATACTTAGAAACCCCGATTACACATATTTTATAACCATTAGGTAATCTCTTAATGATAGGTTCATATGAAGTAATCGTAATATCAAAGTAACGATCTGTGGGACCGATGTTAGATAAATGTAATTTTTCAGAAGATATAATGTGAGTTCCAGTATTTTCTGCAATGTCATAGAATCCTGCACAGAACTCTTTCTTATTTTCAAATGGATCATTTCCTGATATCTCTATTTTAATTATTGATTTTGAACTACCACCTGTCCAGTTCACAACAATATCTTGAGATTTAGAAAAAATCTGTCCTTTCCTAATGTTTGTAATTTTAACTCTGTTGGCAAAAACTACTTTATCAACAACTGTATCTGGTACAACAGTATTAGGTTTACCTTCTATAAAATATTTATTAGGATTCACACCATTAAAAAATAATTCCAATTCATTAGGATCATTTTTTGAATATGCTCCTTTGGCATACTCTCGCATTAAAGTTGCATTTACTAATAGGTTATTAACGGACAAAGGTTCATTG
>JBHADY010000052.1:0-15582 GCA_041855325.1 Ignavibacteriota bacterium | reverse complement strand
TTTCTTTTATTAAGATCTAAATATAGAACAAAAGTAACTATTGATTAGTATTGATTGAATATTACGTACTATTTTTTTTATTAAAAAATGGAAGTTTTCATAAAGTTATTTACCACTCCGAGCGTTGCTTCTACGCTCTTATTCCTCTGCCTGACTGCCTTTACTGGGATACTCTTGGGTGGAATATCAATTAAGAAGATAAAACTAGGAGTAGCCGGCACACTCTTCACCGGTATTCTTTTCAGCCATTTTGGCGCCCCAATAGACGAGCATATCCTGCACTTCATCCGTGAGTTCGGGCTTATTCTCTTCGTCTATGGTATTGGTATCACTATGGGACCCCGCTTCTTCTCTTCATTTAAGAAAGATGGGATAGTCCTTAATGCTCTCGCTGCAGGCATAGCACTGATGGGGCTGGGTATGGCTCTATTGGTTTGGAAGTTAACTGGGCTTCCTTCCGGAGTTGTTATCGGTATCCTTTCTGGTGCGGTTACGAATACGCCGAGCTTGGGTGCTGCTCAGCAGGTACTCATTGAGCAAGGCGGAGCTGCTGCTGGTGCTTCTACTGGTATGGCTTATGCTGTGGCATATCCATTCGGTATCTTGGGCATTATCTTTACTATGATTATTCTAAGAATAGTCTTCAGAATAAGCATTAATAAAGAAGTGCAAAGCTATAATGAGTCTTTATCGAAAGAGTCCGTGCAGCTGGAAAGCGTGGAAGCCAGTGTGATGAACCCAAGTCTATTCGGAAAGACTATCGAATACTTGAAGAGAATCACTGATAAGGAACTTGCAGTGTCTAGAATACTTCGCGAGGGAGAAACCATCGTTGCCACTGATGACGTAGAAATCAAAAAAGATGATATTATCTGCGGTGTGTCTACGAAGGATAACCTCGAGAGTTTAGAGGTGAAGATTGGACAAGTGAAAGTTGTAGAAACTCCGAGCGAAATCCAAGGTCCACACGCTATCATCAACGTGCTTATGACTAATAAGCGACTTGCGGGAAAGACTATCGAGCAAGTCGGTATCTATCGTCGTTATCCGGCGAACGTTACTCGTATATATCGTGCTGGTGTGAAGATACTTCCAACTCACGATACTACACTCGAAATGGGCGATACAGTGCGCGTAGTTGGTAAGAAAGAAGCTCTCTCTGAAATTAAGAAAGAACTTGGCGACTCCGTTCACGAACTCGCAAAACCGAATATCATATCCATTTTCGTGGGTATATTCCTCGGTCTTTTGGTGGGAAGCATTCCAATATTCATTCCTGGATTGCCTGCTCCTGCTAAGCTCGGCTTGGCTGGCGGTCCGCTTATCATTGCTATCCTTTTGGGATACAAAGGAAGAATCGGCAAATTATCATTCTATATGACTCCGGGTGCGAACTACATTATTCGCGAGCTAGGCATCGTGATGTTCCTTGCTTGCGTGGGCTTGCTCTCTGGCGAGAAATTCGTAGAAACTATAGTAAATGGTGGATGGCTGTGGATGCTATATGGTATGGCTGTTACTTTGGTTCCTATTCTATTAGCTGGAATTATAGCAAGAATGATGAAGATCAACTACTTAAAGATTTGCGGTATGATAGCTGGCTCTATGACTGATCCGCCAGCTCTTGAATTTGCGAACAACATAGCCCCAAGCTATGCTCAAGCAAATGCGTATGCTATGGTATATCCTCTGACTATGCTACTCAGAATATTATTCGCACAGATATTCGTTCTGATGACAATATAATTCTAATGATAGTATAGTTTTAGAAATAAAATAATAAAGGTGCTTTCCTATCGCGGGAAGCACCTTTTTTTATAGGGAGTATTCATTATTGAATAATAAAATTCTATTATGAGTATACGACATTGAGTATTTTGGAGTTATCTAAATCTAATAGTTTTCGTCTTCTGAGTTTTGTTCCGCCTTACTTTGAGTAGGGAAACCGAATATAAAACCAAATATCGCACCGATGACAGTCATTTGAGTGCCAGAGGAAGTTATCGCACAACCATTTTCGCATCCGTAGAAGTAGTACCAAGCATAACCAATGCCGGCACCAATTAGAGTAGTGATAACTGTTTTGATATACTTAGTCATCTTTTTGTACTTTTAATACTTCTGATATTGCTTGGTGAAGTGTTTCCTTAGGAAGCATACCAACGCTCATAGCTGGCTGTCCTTCCATTGGAATAAGTACGATAGCTGGAATAGAGCTAATGCCGAACATTCCTGCCAATTCTTGTTGTTCTTCAGTATTTACTTGATAGAACTTTACCTTTCCGTTCATTTCTTGCTCAACTTCTTCCACTATAGGAGCGAAAGCTCTGCAAGGGCTGCACCAGTCTGCATAAAACTTAATTATAGCTGGTTTATCGCCCTTGTAATTCCACTCTTTCGATGCTTCGAAGTCGAAAATTTCTGCTTTGAATGAATCTATTCCTAAATGTTCCATTATTGTATTTCTATGTTAGTTGTTAAAATCTTAGTTACGAAAAATGGGGAAAAAAGTTTCCCCATTCGTCTTTGTGTAATTATGAAATAACAGTTGGAACATCTATAGAATAAATCTACTTAAGTCGCCGTTCTTCACAATCTCGCTTAAGTGAGCCTTCACGGTTTCGTCCGTGATAACTATCTTTTTATCTTCCAGATTATCAGGAGTATTGTATAAAATATCATCTAATAAAGTGGTTAATATAGTGTGCAAGCGGCGAGCGCCTATGTTCGTAACCTCTGCATTCACGAAGGCTGCAGATTTAGCAATTTCGTTTATAGCAGATTCATCAAATTCCAGCTCCACGCCTTCAGAGCGAAGCAGAGCTTGGTATTGCTTAATTAGTGCATTTTCCGGAATGGTCAGTATCTTCACGAAATCCTCTTCGGTAAGGCTGTTCAGCTCCACGCGAATAGGGAAGCGTCCCTGAAGCTCTGGGATTAAATCCGCTGGCTTCGACACGTGGAAAGCACCAGAAGAGATGAAGAGAATATGCTCTGTTTTCACTTGTCCGTACTTAGTATTCACGGTAGTGCCTTCTACTATAGGGAGGAGGTCGCGCTGCACGCCTTCGCGAGAGACTTCTGCAGAACCAGAGTTATTATTGCTTCTTGAAGCGACTTTATCTATTTCATCAATGAAGATGATACCGCTATTTTCTGCTTTCTTCACGGCTTCGCGCACGATGGCATCCATATCTATTAACTTCTCAGCTTCTTCTTTTACTAAGTAAGTTAACGCGTCGCTTACCTTCATTTTCATTTTTTTGCGTTTCTTTGGCATCATTCCGCCGAGCATTTCGCTTAGGTTAATGCCCATTTCGTCCATACCGATAGGACCGAGCACGTGCATAGCATTGGAGGATTCCACTACGCCGTCTATTTCCACTATTTTATCATCTAATTTGCCTTCTTTCAGCATCTTTCTGAATTTCTCGCGAGTGCGGTTGCATGCTTCTGGGTCATTGCCTTCTGTGTCAAAGGAAGTAGTCGATACCGGTGGCGGAGGAATAAGCAGATCGAGTATTATATTCTCTGCTGCTTCGCGTGCTTGTGTTTGTTTTAGTGCGGTTTGCTCTTCGCGTAGCATTTGCACAGCCTTTTCCGCGAGGTCGCGCACCATAGACTCTACATCTCTGCCTACGTATCCCACTTCTGTGTATTTAGTGGCTTCTACTTTCACGAATGGAGCATTCGCGAGCTTGGCGAGCCTGCGGGCGATTTCCGTTTTCCCTACGCCGGTTGGACCAATCATAATTATATTATTCGGCATAATCTCATCGCGCAGACCATCTGGGACTTGCTGTCTTCTCCAGCGGTTGCGCAGTGCGATTGCCACAGCTTTTTTGGCATTTCCCTGCCCAATGATGAACTTATCCAATTCGCTTACTATTTGCCTTGGGGTTAGGGGTTCGCCTTCTTTTAGTTCTTTTTTCACGAAGTTAATGATAGTTCCTCTTTGTTCTTCGCTAATATTTATATCTTCCATTTTTTACTTTATTATTAATTATAACTCTTCTATTGTAATATTATCATTAGTATAGATGCAGATTTCTCCTGCTATTTTCAGGGATTCTTCTACTATTTCTTTGGCGCTTAGCTCGGAGTGTTTAATCAGGGCGCGAGCTGCAGAGAGGGCATACATACCGCCAGAGCCAATTGCTATCATATTGTCGTCTGGTTCGATTACGTCGCCAGTTCCGCTGATGAGCAGGATTTTATTGCTATCCATAGCCACGAGCATAGCTTCGAGTTTGCGTAGGTATCTATCTGTGCGCCAGTCTTTCGCGAGTTCTATGGAAGCGCGGTACAGGTTTCCGTTGTGAGCTTCTAACTTTTCTTCGAAGCGTTGCAATAGGGTGAATGCATCGGCAGTGGCGCCGGCGAATCCCACCATAATTTTGCCATTATATACTTTTCGCACTTTTTTAGTAGAGTGCTTCATCACTGTATTGCCTAAGGTAACTTGTCCGTCTGCTCCGAGGGCAGCTTTTCCGTCTTTCAGCACTCCGCACACGGTTGTGGAGCGTATTTCGGGATAAAATTTACTTTTCAATTTATCTTCCTTGTTTTAATATATTTCTAAATCTACGTTTCTTATTATTTGTATTGCCTCTATTCTTATCTACTTCTTGTTTTAGTCTGTGTATGTATTTCACCAATAGCTCATCGTTCTCGTAGCTGTTTGGTCGGAAGCGAATAGTGTATTTTCTATTGCTTACTTTAATCTTCACTACGCGATAGATGGTGCTGGGGTTTCGTTTGGAGTATCTTCCCACGGCAATTGCTAATATTTCATCTATCTTATAGAGGCGAGTCTTCATCCTTGTTTTAAAGGTGATGAAGTCTTTCCCTATGGTAATGCTCTTTTTCTTTATGTAATTAACCAATAGGAAAGTAACCGATAGCAGCATAAAAGAGAAAAGCAGAAGAACCACGGGATCTTGCCATTTCATAGTGAAATAGCCCTGCTCCACCGAACCACGCAGAACTCCATATATCAGCAGCACCACGAAGTATGCCGTGAAGTACTGCCAATAGAAATCTATCCTCTGGGCAAAAGTCCGCTGAGCTTCATCATTATTGGTATTTATATCTACTTTTTCGCTATTCATTGCTATGTTATATAATGTAAAGAGAACAATACGAATATGTAGACGAAGGAAGGCAAGAAAAATTAAATCATAAAATGCGTAATATATATTAATAATAATGCTGTATATATTAATATTTTGCTTAATTTTGCAGGCTATACTAATTATGCACTAGCAAGTAAGTAAATTAATGTTTATCCACGAGATTTAATGGGAAGAATTAAAAGCTTAGCCGGAGATTCCGTAGTATATGGTGTGTCGACTATAGTCGGCAGGTTACTTTCGTTCCTGCTCACTCCTTTATACACTAACTACTTAAGCAGAGCAGACGTAGGCGATGTGAATAATATCTATGTATTCATAGGTATTATAGTTGTATTCTATTCTTTGGGAATGGAATCCGCATATTTCCGCTTTTATAAGAAAGACCACGAGGCGGATAATCGCGCAGCCTTCTCCAATAGCTTCATCTTTATGACTTTGGTAGCTCTAGGTTTCTCTGCGATTTGGATTGCCCTTTCTTCGCAGCTGTCGGGCTATTTCTTCAACATTCCGAATGCCACAGAGATATTCATACTCTCGGCCTTTATTCCTGTAACGGATATACTTACATACATTCCATACGCTTATATGCGAATGACCCGCCAGAGCAAGCGCTTCGCTATCACGAAGCTGGCGATTATAGTCATTGTTTTCGCTCTGAATATACTATTTGTTACTTACTTCAGGTGGGGAGTAGAGGGGATAATCTGGGCACAGATTATCGGCAACCTCTTCGGTGTGGCTATGCTATTGCCTATTATACTGAAAAATATCAACTTTAATATAAACATTCCGCTAATCAAGGAAATGATGATATTTGGTCTGCCGACCGTGCCAGCAGCCATCTCTCAAATGGTGCTGCAAGTGTCGGACAGAATCATAGTCGGAGAGTACTGCGGACGCGAAATACTGGGGCTATATTCCGTGAACTATAAACTCGGAATACCTATGCTAATATTCGTTAATCTATTCGAATATGCCTGGAAGCCATTCTATCTGAATCACTACGAAGATAGCGATGCGAAAGAGCTATTCAGCCGTGTATTCACTTACTTTGTGCTGTGCTGTACACTGATATTCTTAGCTACTTCGCTATTTATTACGGATTTAGTGCAATTGCCATCCATAGGCGGCAGACTGATTAACCCGAACTATTACGAAGGCTTAGGTATTATACCAATTATCCTCGGAGCTTACTTCTTCAATGGGCTATATAATAGCTTTGCCGTGGGGATACAGGTCTCCAAGCAGACTAAGTATTTTCTATATTCTATGCTAAGCGCCGGGATAATCAATGTAGCGCTGAACCTGATATTCGTGCCTATTTATGGCTATGAAGTAGCGGCTTGGACTACGCTAATTGGTTATATGGTCGCTGCGGGGAACTTATATTACTTCTCTCATAAGGTATTCCCGATACCATACGAATGGCACAGAGTGCTCGTGCTTATAGGGCTGGCAATAGCAGTTTTTTTCGCGAGCAGATTCTTAGTAAGTATAGAATTTAGCTGGTTTAACGTAGGAATGAAATTCCTGGCTATGCTGGCTTTCCTCGTTCTGCTGAAGGTAACAGGATTCTTCACCCCGGCAGAATTAAGGCTAATAAAACGATTTATTCCTTTTAGAAAATAATAATTTACATATATAACATATTCACTTTAACAATGAAAATCATCACTAAAGTGCGCGAAATGCAAGAGGTTTCCGAAAGCATTCGCCGCGAAGGAAAAAAGATTGCCTGCGTGCCCACAATGGGATACCTGCACGAAGGGCATTTATCATTAGTAAAAAAAGGCAAAGTACTCGCTGATGTGGTAATTACAACTAATTTCGTTAATCCTACTCAGTTCGCTCCGAATGAGGACTTCGAGCAATACCCACGCGACTTAGAAAGAGACTGTAAACTCTTAGAAGAAGCAGGCGCAGATTACGTATTTGCTCCAAGTGCAGAGGAAATGTACCCCGGCTATAACACAGAGATAAACATAAAAGGCGTTAGCCAGAAGTTCGAAGGTTTGTTCCGACCAATCCACTTCAACGGAGTGGCAAGCGTAGTGGCAAAGCTGTTCATAGCTACTAAGCCACATTATGCTATTTTCGGACAGAAGGACTATCAGCAAACTCTCGTAGTGAAGCAAATGGTGCGTGATATGCTCTTTGAGACAGAGATAATCATAGCTCCGATAATCCGCGAGGAAGATGGCTTGGCTCGCAGCAGCAGAAATATATACCTAAGCCAAGAGGAAAGACAAGTGGCAACCACCCTGCACAATGCACTATTAGCCGCTAAGACTACGATAGAAGCTGGCGTGAGGAATCGCGATAGAATAAACAGCGTGATGAAGAACTACATTAACGAAACTGGCGCATTTAAAATTGATTATGCCTCAATAGCAGATGCCGAAACCTTAGAAGAGCCTATGGACTTCAAGAGTGGGCAAAAAGCCGTGCTGCTCGTGGCTGCATACTTGGGCAAAACTCGTTTAATAGATAATGAATTAGTAGTAATAAAATAATGAAATAGTAAAATATAATTTTTGCTTTTTTCGTCTTTTTATTCGTACATTGCTAACTAATAAATAACAATATGAAAAACAAATACACAATGCGAAATATTCACTCAATTAAGAAACTAATTATTGCTATTGTAGCTATATTCTCATTCGCAAGTGCAAATGCACAATGGGACGAAGATACAGCTATTCGCCAAAAAGAGCTTAGCTATGGGCTGAAGCTCGGAGCGGGTGTTTCTACTGCTTATCACGAAATCTCTCAGTATGAGTTCGCCCCAAGTTTTAAAATCGGCGTTTTCGCTAACTATAAGCTATCTAAAGAAATGTACCTCCACCCAGAGCTGAACTTCGCTATGCGTGGCTATAACTACTTAGTGGGCGCATATCATAATAAAGTGCAACTCTCATATATAGACCTCCCAATTACAGGACGCTATATGATGTCCGGATTTAATATCGTTGCCGGACCTTACCTTTCTTTCTTGGTTTCCGAGAATTACTACTTAGATAATAATCTGCAAGAAATAAAAGATGGTAATCACCACAATACGTTTGATATAGGTCTCTCTGCCGGCATTGATAAACAGTTCTATAAGAACTTCACTGCCGAAGTGCGAATTAATTTCGGTTTTACGGAATTAAAATCAGAAACTGGACTGCATAATATGAACATTTTAGTAGGATTATCGTATACATTCCAGTAAGAAACAAAATATAATTAACTATTTACTAACTAATTGTTTTTATTGATATGGATTTAGATGAAATCGTATGCCATTGCAACGAAGTTAGCTATGGCGACATCGTGAATGCTATTAAAGAAAAAGGATTAACTACAGTAGACGAAGTAGGTGAAGCTACTGAAGCTGGTACTGGTTGCGGCGGATGCCAAGATACTATCCAAGAAATCCTTGATGAAATTAATGGATAATAATTAAAATAATAATTTAATAAATCATTAATAGTAATGAGCTTGCTGAGTTTTTAACTAAAAGAATGGCAAGCTCTTGCTTTATATACGCATAATTAAAATATATACACATATTTCATCGTCTACCCAAATCGGGTAATGAACAATTATCATTCATAACAAATTAAGGAAAAGAAGAAATGAAAAAAATAATAGTATTCCTCGTTTTGATTCTCCTCTCTAGCTACTCTGCTTATAGCCAGTATAAATCATTATTCCAGAAGCTGAAAGGGCAAAAATACCCAACTGCATACTATGACGGAAGAGAACACTTTTTGGGCAACTTCCCGCTAAATCAAAAAAAGGTGTATAACCCCGTTACCTTCGAGATAAAACAATACAACAATGAACTGAATCTATCCGTTGAGTATGAAGGATTGGGAAAATCTGTTAATCTGATGGATAAAATAGACGATAAAGATAAGTTGTTTGAAGGTTATATTGGTGAAGACGGAAGTTTATGCGAAATGTGTTGCATAGAAGCTGGACTATATGACTTCGACAAAGATGGCTTCGGAGAGATTATCGTTTGCATAAGCGATGGTGTTATCGATATGTACGTGTTCGTATTCAAATACACTCCAAGCAAAGATAATGCACTGCAAGGCACCAATCGAGAATGGAAAGTAGTCGGTGCATTCACTGGTCAAAGTAAAATATACATAGATAAAAAGAGTATAATTCTGCCTTATGGTTCGCAAGGGCTATTCACTGGCTATGAATGGAAAAACGGTAAGTTCGTAGAGATAAATACTATATTAGATTAGTTATTATTCAATTAACTTGAATAAAATATTGAAAAATGAATAACTAAAACGCATATCTTTTCGTCTACAATCTTCTGAATATAAAGTAGATATAATTGCTATCACATTAATATAATTATGAGCATAAGCAACTTAAACGATAAAGACGCTATTCAGTCTTTGGCAAACTCAATACAATCAATAAAATCTGAAATAGGCAAAGTCATAATCGGGCAAGAGCAGATTATTGATGAATTGTTAGTTTCTCTATTCGCAAAAGGACACTGCCTGTTAATCGGCGTTCCCGGTTTGGCGAAAACTCTCCTCATCAAGACATTGGCACGCACGGTGGATCTGTCATATAACAGAATACAGTTCACTCCGGACTTAATGCCTGGCGATATCACAGGTAGCGAAGTAATCGAAACCGACGTATCCACAGGAGAAAAGCACTTTAAGTTCATTAAAGGTCCTATCTTTGCGAATGTAATCCTTGCAGATGAGATTAACAGAACTCCACCAAAGACTCAGTCCGCCCTCTTAGAGGCAATGGAAGAGCACTCAGTAACTGCTGCTGGGCATACATACACCCTGCAACAGCCTTTCTTCGTGCTTGCCACCCAGAACCCTATCGAACAAGAGGGTACTTATCCACTGCCAGAGGCGCAATTAGACCGCTTTATGTTCAATATTTGGTTGGATTATCCAAGCGCTGCCGAAGAGCTTAAGATAGTGAAATCCACCACTGCAGACTATAAACCGCAGATAGATAAGCTGCTCGGAGCGAATGATATTACCAAATATCAGGATTTAATACGTCGCGTTCCCGTTGCCGATGGTGTTATCGATTATGCGGTTAATTTAGTTCGCCACACTCGTCCGGATACTTCAAATAAGAAGTTTATTAAGGAATACGTGAGCTATGGTGCTGGTCCTCGTGCTTCTCAGTATTTGATATTGGGAGCGAAGTCTCGCGCGGCTACTTTGGGCAAATACACTCCTGATATAGATGATGTGCGTGCAGTGGCTCTGCCGGTGCTTCGCCACAGAATAGTTGCTAACTTCTCAGCGGAAGCAGATAACATCTCCAGCGCTGAATTAGTGCAAATGCTTATCGAAGACAAAGAATAGTTCTATCCTTAGTACAATAGACGAAACCTTAAGATGAATTGGCTGATTCTAATTGTGGCGGGATTGTTCGAAGCGGGCTTTGCGACTTGCCTCGGAATGTCTCAGAAGACTTCCGGCTCGACTTCGGTTTATTGGTTCATTGGCTTTTTGGTGTCCTTAGTGGTGAGTATGCTACTTTTAATGAAAGCGGTGGAAACCCTGCCCATAGGCACAGCTTACTCCGTTTGGACTGGTATAGGCGCAGTATTGACTACGATTATGGGAATCGTGATTTTTAAAGAACCAGCAGACTTCTGGCGTCTATTCTTTATAAGCACGCTGATTATTTCCATAGTCGGATTAAAATTTGTATCAAGTAAATAATATATACATAGAGGAAAAAATATGGTATTAGCAGAATTTGCTATGTTCCCAACTGATAAGGGAGCTAGCGTTAGCCCATACGTTTCAAAGGTGATAGACTTTATCGATAAAAGCGGGATCACTTATCAATTAACTCCTATGGGAACTATTATCGAGGGAAACTTCGATGAAGTAATGCACGTGGTGCAATCTTGCTATA
The DNA here is from genome assembly GCA_041855325.1 of Ignavibacteriota bacterium. Taxonomy (GTDB): domain Bacteria; phylum Bacteroidota; class Ignavibacteria; order Kapaibacteriales; family UBA2268; genus CALLXS01. Next base: position 4,528 of record JBHADY010000052.1, on the reverse strand, counting down.
AGGTATTAGAGGCTGATTGTGATAGAATTTACTGCTCGCTGAAGTTCGATTATCGCAAAGGCGACACCTCGCGAATGACCACAAAAACTGGAAAAATTCAAAGCCTACTCGGTAGAGAAATTAATAAGAGTATGTAAGTGCATTAAATGCAGACAACTACAGACAATATCAATTAATGAAAAAATCCCCTTACTACTTTAGTAAGGGGATTTTTTTGTTTATGAGTTAGTTGTTATTCATCTAATAAATCGGGTCTTCTCTGCCTTGTCTTGAGGAGGGACTGCTCCTCTCTCCACTCTTTGATTAGCTTATGATTGCCGGAGGTCAGCACCTCTGGTACTTTCATTCCGCGGAAATCCGCAGGCTTGGTATAGAATGGAGCTTCTAATAGCCCGTCCATAAAGGAGTCGTCTAATCCGCTTTCCATATCGCCCAAAACACCGGGAATTAGCCTAACTATAGAATCCACTAAGACCAAAGCGGGAAGCTCGCCACCGCTTAGCACGAAGTCTCCTATGGAAATCTCTCGCGTAACGAAGTGGTCGCGAATGCGCTGGTCTATTCCTTTGAAGTGTCCGCAGAGAATTATGATATTCCTCTTCAGGGAGAGTTCGTTTGCGGTGCTTTGCTTCAGTGTTTTGCCGTCTGCAGTCATATATATGATTTCGTCGTATTGTCTTTCGCGTTGTAGGGCTTCTATGCAGTTGAACACGGGTTCGCACTTGATTAGCATTCCCGCGCCCCCGCCGTATGGTGCATCGTCTATATGCTTGAACTTATCCTCGGCATAGTCGTGCAGGTTGTGCAGCTCAATGCGCACTTTACCTTTTTCTTGTCCTATTTTGACTATACTTGTTTCGAGCACAGAGCGGAACATATCCGGGAAGCCGGTTAGTATGTCTATGCGTATTAATTCATTATTGCTTGTGCTACTCATCTTTTTCCGCGTTTAGATTCTTTAAACCTTCGATTAGCTTCACTTTGAATGACTTAGTTCGGTCGCTGAAGTCGGAGATGAACTCATCGACAGCGGGAATTGTGTATTCGTCTTTTTCGCCTTTAATAGTCCAAACTTCGCCTGCTGGGAGATACCACACATCGCACACTGTGCCCAATAGCTCTCCGCTTTCTGCGTCGTATGCTTTATAGCCATAGAGTTCGTCTTCGGTGCGGTTATCCTTGTCCTTTTTTAGTGCTTCTTTATCAATGAAAACGCCGGATTCTTTCAGTTTCTCGGCTTCTTCCGGGGTGCTAACTTCATTAAAGCTAATCATAGAATACGCCCCGAGTTTATGGAATTTGCGCAGAGTAAATGGTCTATTAAAGGTCTCGGAGAAGCCCACGAATACTTGCATTCCTGGAGCTAATTCCTTAATGCCTCTGTCTATATCAGAGAGTATCACCGAGCCATCTAATCCTTTTACAGAGCTAATAGTTCCTATATATTTAAGTTGCATTATTCTTTATTTATGTAATTAAGTAAGCTATTATTTAACTTCAAAATTACGAAAAAATCCAAAAATATTTGTGTATATTTGTATAAAAGTCAAAAGTTTGATATTTTTGTATTCTTCAAAGAAGCATAATTGCCCTGTGGTGTAACTGGCAACACGCCTGACTCTGGATCAGGAAAGTCCAGGTTCGAGCCCTGGCGGGGCAGCTCATAATAATAAAAGAGAATATTCATTTTTGAGCATTCTCTTTTTTAATACAATAACTAACTATACCCATTATGTCCGAAAATAACAATAATTCCTCATCAAATAGTAAGCTTAGCGAGATGTTTGCAAAGTATAAACACTGGAGAGCAGAGAGAAAGAGAATCGCAGAGGAAAAAGCCCCGAAAACACCAATGGAAAAGCTAATCTCTATGGCGAAAACCGTGATTGGTGCTATCGTCGTGGTGATGGTGATTAATGGCTTGCTCGTTGCCTCCTTCGTAGTGCCTACTGGCTCTATGGAGAATACGGTGATGACTGGCGATTTCCTCTTCGTGAATAAGTTTATGTACGGTCCATCTACTCCGCAGATAATCCCATTTCTGAATATCCCGCTGCCGTTTTATAAGTTCCCGGGAATTAAAGATCCTGAAAAAGGCGATGTTATCGTGTTCATCTATCCCGGCGACAGAGACGAAGTAGAACCTAAGGAGTTCCAATATTACCTGAAGCGCTGCATAGCTACAGCTGGGGATTCACTGAGGATTATCGGACATAAAGTGCTCGTCAATGGCAAGGAATTCCACCTGCCAGAACACGCAAAATATGATGAATCAGTTCCCGATATGCCAGCCGAGCAGTATGCTACTTTCCCAGTGGGACGCGGCTACACTAAGAACATATATGGACCTATCCGCATTCCGAAGAAAGGCGATAGAATCAACCTGACACTCGAAAACCTGCGTGAATGGGAAGTATTTATCAAACGCGAAGGCAAAAGCATAGATGTGCGCGACTCGAAGATTTACATTGATAACCAAGCGACAAATTCATACACAGTGGAACGCGATTATTGCTTTGCTATGGGCGACAACCGCGACCACTCTTTGGATTCCCGCTATTGGGGCTTCGTGCCTTATGATAACGTAGTCGGCACACCGATGATGATTTACTGGAGCTGGGAGTCTCGCGACGAATACCTGAACGAGAATTCTTTCGGCGAGAAGCTAAAGAATATACGCTGGAGCAGGTTATTTAGCATTATTAACTAATTCAGCGTAAAAGTTACCTTACGAAAGGGAGGCAATCAATTGCTTCCCTTTTTTATTTATTTTTCATAAAATACATAATATGAACAATGTTCTTTCGTTTCAATAATTGCATTATTAACTAACACATATCGAAGGGAGATGTATTATGAAGAGAATACTCAATTTAGCAGTACTATTAGTAGTCCTATTTACCTGCAATAGCATATTTGCACAGAGCAAGCAAGATAACGAATTCCTAAAATTCTTCAGATCTCTGGTGCGAGATGTTGGCTCTATAGAAGAAACTGCAGAAACCGAAGAAGATATATTAACCGACTATAAGCTACTTTATTCTAAGCATTATGACTTGGATTATCTGCCGAATACTACAAAAGACCCTCAGCTATTAGAGCGCAGGAGTGAAAAGGTAAAAGAGGACTTATTGGTTGATGAGTTCAACTTTATTATGAATGGCTTCCGCATTTTTAACGAAGATTTCCTAAAGCTGAAAGTCAATTATACGGACGAAATGCGAGGAGACGATATTACGCTAACCGTTATGCTCTTCAAAGACCCTAAAGAAAGCAAAAATGTCGATATCGTATATAAGAATGCTTACTGCCTGCTCTATAGGTTAGTCGCTGATAATGGCGGAATGATTATGGGAACTATGCACTTCAAGAAAGTAAAAGGTAAATTCAGAATAATTGATACCGAAGTATTGCAGAATCCAGACGTACCGGAGGAATGATGTGATGAGAAAATATTTCATTCTATTGGTACTACTTATAAGCATTAGCATAGATATAAGCTGTGCCGAGCTTAACTATCTATCCGAAACCGTATTAGAAGAGACTGAAGAAGTATTCTTTAAGTTTATTTATAATGCTGATATAAGCCCAGATTCCAAAAAAATAGTTCTACTTCCATCTGATGAGAACGATAGAATCTTCATTTACGATGCGGAAACTATGAAGTTTATACAGGAGATAAAAGCTGATAATAGCTTGATAAACCCTATTCTGCATAAGGTGGCTAATAATGAAAAGAATCTCACTATAGTGCCTAATAATTATAATGATGGATATGAACAGCTACCTAACTTAATTTGTGCAGCTAAATTTAGCGCTAATGATGAGTTGCAACTTCTTCATCGAATAAAATACTATACAATTGATCTCACAAAAGAGAATATTGATACTGCAAAATCTATTTTTGTAAATATGGGTGCAGTTCTTTGGCAATACAATCTCTCAACTGCTAAGTATAAAGGAGGTATAGTATTTAATGATCAATACAATAATGACTCTGTGGTGATATATGTCCAGAATGATTTTATTCAAATGATAAATGATGATTATTATTTGATGGCTACGTCTGATGGGAATGAATCTATTGGAAAGTACGATAGTAATGGAAAACTGAAAGCTATTCAGCATTATTTTCCTAAAGAGTTCGGCAATGAGTTCAATGTTAAATTTCTAAATTATAATATTAAGAGCGCAATTAACAATAGTAATGAGTTATTGTTGGCATATCGAATGGATGACAGAATCTACAATGCGACTAAAGGCACATCTTTCAATCTAAAAGTGAAATATAATAACACAGAGCTGTTTGATAAAATACTAAAAGATAGTAAATACTTGGATATGATGGGTGATACCCTTTGGAAACAAGTAAAACTAAAAGTTCAGTGGCTATACTCCACAAAGGCTAATCATACTCTTGTATATATAGACTATATTTACACTGCGGATGACTCTCTTCATAAGGAAAGCTTCCTGCAGATTTATGATGAGAATAATAAGTTCGTGCAAGAATTTGATATACAATACG
>JBHADY010000051.1:0-5716 GCA_041855325.1 Ignavibacteriota bacterium | reverse complement strand
CAACATATTATTTCAATTGTTTAAACCCAAAATTTAAGACTGTGAAATTACTATATAAAAAGAAAATAAAAAAGAAAAATTAATCACAAAAAAGTATATTACTCAAAATCATTCATTAATATTCATAAATGAAGAGAATATACTAAAAACTTTATTCTGCGAAGATATCAGTATTGTAGTATACTTTCTTCAGAGTTAGGCCAGCCGCGGGAGCGAGTTTAATGAATTTCTCTCTGTCCGGATTCTGCAGTGCATAGATTAAATCGGTGGCGAATATGCGTTCCGAAGCGGACTCCAGCATAGCACCGACGATTGATCGTACCATTCCATAAACGAATCTATCAGCTTTTATGGTTAGGCTATACTCACTGGAGGAGGTCTTCAGCCAGCGGCACACTTCGACGTTGCACACGTGCGACTTCGTACTTGGATTTAATTTAGAGTATGAAGTGAAATCGTGCTTTCCCATAAATATATGTCCCGAAGTAAAGAGCAAGTCCTCATCAATTGGGTATTTATAGTAGGTGGAGAATTTGCGTTTGAATACGGATTCCTTAGTGTGGAATTTATATTCATACTCGCGGGCGATGGCATCGAAGCGAGAATGAAATTCCTCGTGCATTTCCCTTGCAGCGATGATGCGTATGTCCGGCGGTAGTAGGGAGTTCAGTGCGGTCACAATTTTGCTCGTAGGAATAGGGAAGTCATCAGGCAGTAGGCAATTGGTGGTTTGCCCGCTGGAGTGCACTCCGGCATCAGTTCTTCCGGCAGCCAAGAGTATAGTTTGCACGCCAGTCTGCGAATAGATAGCATTCTGTATGCACTCTTGAATAGTCATAGCATTTGGCTGAATCTGCCAGCCGCCGTATTCAGTGCCGTCGTATTCTATTAAGAAAGCGATATTTTTCATAGTTCGTTCTCTTTAATTATTTATCTTTATGCTGTATTTATTATTCTTACGAAAGTATATTTACTGTATTGAATATCTGTCGAAAGAAATAACTTATTCTTTATTTTTCTTAATTATCGATATAGTTACAGTACGAGAATAGAAGCGTCCCTCTGGGAGGCTATTGTCATATAGAAGGGGTTCTGTCTCTCCCAAGCCCATAACCGATAGCTTAACATCAGTAATATCTTTATTAAATGGCAGAACACTATATAGCTTCTCGCCAATAACTATATTGTTAGACGTATTATTAATGTTCTTAATTGCATCGCTGCCCAAAGATTGGTCTCCGATAATGGATTTCGCTGCATTAATAGCTCTATTCTTTGATAGCACTATGTTAGAGCCGAAGTCGCCCAAGATATCGGTGAAACCAGTAACTCTGATAGTCGAATTAGATGTGATAGAATTACGTATTTGCTTAACAATTTGGTTATTTCTATCGCTCAAGTTGGAGCTACGGAAGTCAAATAAGATAAGGCTATATCTGCTGACAGATGAATCCGCATCTCGCAATTTTACTTGCACTTTGCCTTCTTTATAGCACTGCAAGTCTTTATCGTCTTTAGCGAAGAAGTAATAGTCAAATGAGCCAGCATTCTTCACAATCTCGGATTTCCTATCGCTTAAGTCTATTATAATAGAATCTGTATTCTGGTTTAGCCCATTATACTTTTCTATAGCTTTTCCATTCACTGCAACTTCTAAGTTCCATGTGTATTTTTGTCCGCTATTTTCTATATTCGGCTTAACTACGAAGCGAATAGGGTTAGTTTGGTTATATTCATCACTTGTTGTTACGGGGTCGAGTAAGAAGCTATGCTCCGGCTTAGTATAAATTTCTACTCTTTGGTTTTCTTCATTTGTTTGTTTAAAGTTTTGCTCTTCGCCTACCATACTTGGTTTTGGTGGCAATCCACTTCCTGATGAGTTGGTTTCTATGTTTATTCGGTTCGGGTCTATTTTCCAAACGCTAACGAAGTAATCCTTCACTTGCTTAGCCCTTCTATTTGCGAGATCTAAATTCGCATTTTCCTTAGAGCCTGCAGAGACGAAGCCCTTCAGTGTTATTTCGGATTCAGGGGCGTTTTGCATTCTCTGTGCGACAATATTAAGCACTTCGTGATAAACGTTAATTACATTTTTATCTTTAATATTATTAACTTCGAAGGAACTAGTCTTAGACTCATCAAGCTGGGAATATCGCTCAGGCAGAACATCTGAGCTATCATCGAAGAAAATATAATTCAGCAAGGGGTGAGACTCATTGAATATACGAGATTCCACTTTTAATTCTGAGAGATCTATTTTATTGCCATTAGCATCTAATCCATAAGTTACCAGATTAGAGATAAACTGTCTATCTCTTATGATAATTGGGATAGTCCCATATTTTTCAAGCTTTTGTTCATCATTATCAATTACTAAGAGCTTATACTCAATTGGGTATCTATTCTCTTGAGAGTATAATTCATAAGTAGGGAAAGTGAAGATTCCGGGTGCTTTGTTATAATCCGATAAAGAAACTATCAATTCATCATTGCGAATTAAGCTTAAGTTCCAGTATTTCACACCAGCGGGAGCGAATATTGAACTAGCAATAGTTACTTTATCAATATTAACTTCGTGCGAAGTAGTATGACAAGAAGTATTAATAGATGAAACAACTGCGTTCGTGCTTGTAATATCTATGTATATTGGGTTTTTGGGTTTTCTAGAAAATTTCAGAGCCATTCCACCGGAAAGACCTGTAAGACTCCAATCAAGCGGAGTAATCAGTGAGTTTAAGGGGTGTATATAAGCAAACTCAGGCACCAAACGCACCGTCCCCGTGTTATTTAGCAGTATTTCGAAGGAAAGCCCCGCCTTTGCAAATAGCACTGGCTTTGCCACGTCTTCCAATTTGTAATCATAATACTCATTGCGAATGCGTCTGCCATCGATGAAAGCACCGAAATCACTAGGTTTTTCTAATTGCTCATACTGAGAGAAAGTAGGTCTTAATGAATATAGAGCTTGCACGCCACCAGAGAGAATTACATTTCCGAAAAGTCGCAAGCCAAGGTAAACATCGGCTGTTACGTTGTGCAAATTAATTTCGCTGTGGTGCTTAATCAGGCCAGTTAAAATGCTATTTCCGAACTGATATGGGAAGGTTTCATAGGCGCTGGTCTGTGTGTGCAAGAACGAATAAGCCCCACGCAATCCTATGAGAGCGTACTTTCCGAAGGGATATTCCGCAAGCAAACCGCCATTAATTCCGTATCCCTCACCAGTGGTGAAGCCCGGCGAGCAGGAGAATATATTCGGCATATTCTTAAAATTCGCATCTTGGCGAAAGAATGAGTAATCAGCGAATATGCCATATTGGAATCTATCATACACACCGGTAGCGGAGTATGCAGACTGTGCGAACGATAATGCAATTAGGCTAATAATAGCATAATATATTTTCTTCATTGTTTAATTTCCTACTTTACGCATTATTTTGTGATACTCATTTCCGTTTATTGTGAGCTTGCAGGTGTATATTCCGCTCGGCAGATCAATAGTATCAAGGTTTACTTCGTAGTTATTTTTCGCTTTGCAAGTGATTTCATAAACAGTAATAAGCTCACCAAGCATATTAGATATATATAACTTAGCTATACCATCTTCGCCAGCAGTGAATTCAATTTTCGTGCTTTTATCGAATGGGTTCGGGTAGTTCTGTTTTAAGTCAGTTCTTGCTGCTTCCGAATCGAATAGGCGCTTTCCGCCGGCTTCGCAAATATCAGTTATTTTTACTATAGAGTCTATGGTATATATGTTGCTTTCGCATTCTTTCCATTTGAAGTCGAGTATTCGAACTTGTGTGTAGTCAGAATTTCCGAGCACAGCTTTAAAGTTCAGTCTAGCTAAGATTGAATCTCCTGGGGAGCGTCTTCCTTTCAGGTCAATAATTCTATTTGGTTCGATTATCTGCCCAAACGGTGTCTCGCTGATTGGCACGAGTACTGATCGATTAAAGCTTATTGATGCTTCGTATTCAAATAATTGGCATCTATCTAAGTTTGTTCCACTTTTTACTCTCAGCGGGATACTGATATCCTCGCCGAGCTTAGTGTATATAGTTTCTTCATTTAGTGCTATGGTGCTTGTTGCTTCAACCCCTTTAATTTCAATGGAGTCGGATACGTTAGAGCAACCATTAATATCAGTAACTTTCACGAAATATATACCCGGTTTATTCACAGTGATAGACTTCGTAATATCCCCTGTGTTCCATTGATAATGTGCGAAGTCCTCCAAGACGCTTATTGTAGTGCTTTGGCAGGAGCATAAAGTGCCATCGCCTTCTACGCTAACTTCCGGTTTATCAATGGTATAGCGTATTACATTTACTGTATCGTATCCCACGCAACCTTTAGAGTCGGTAACTTTAAGCACGTAAGTAATATCCTTATCTGAATAGCATAAAGGATTAGCTATAGTAGTGGAGGAGAGGGCATATTCAGGTGACCATTCATATAGGTAAGGAGGCTTCCCACCGGAAGCTTTATCGCCAATTATCACTGAGCCCGTGCCACATAGCCTTACGTCTTCGCCAGCGTTTGCTGTAGGTGCTTCAAGCACCTGCACAGAGCAAGATTGCTCACCAAATAGGCAGTTATCGCCCACAACGACGCGCACGCGGTACTTGCGAGTGATATCCGGAACTATAGCAACGCTTTTCGTATTTGCCGTGAAGCCGGCTGGTTCGCTTGTCCATTCATAAGTAGCGTCGCTTACATCGGCAGATTCCGAGCTAACATTCGCAGTTAGCACGACTTCACTTCCTGGGCAGACTTCATTAGCTGTTTGCTGAATTTCCACATCGACGCTGGAGGAGCAAGTAAAGCAGTTTTTCGTGCGATAGTACAAGCCCGCCAAAAGCCAAGTGTATTGGTCAGATGAGCGTCTCGTTTCAGAGGCTATCTCGAAGACGAACTTATTTTGTCCTTTCTTCAACTTCGCACCAAAGAACGAATCGAAGTTCCAAAAGCGTCTTTGCACGTTCTCGAAGTTGAAGTTATAATTCATCACGGCATATACATTTTGTTCTGTTTGTAAGTCCGTGAATATAGTAAATGCACGGGTATCAGTAGTGGCTTCGCATACATTCAACTCTTTTATTTCGTGGCGCAGTATATTGTCATTATTGAATTTATCTACTCTGTATATTAGTCCTTCATTTATAACTATATGCCCTTGGTATGAGGCGGACATATCAGTATGTATTACCATCATAGTTAAGCCATCCATATAGTATGTATCGGCGTTAATATCAATGGTATAAGCCCCGTTTCCGTCAATAATACTCTTTGCATCTATTCTATAGTGCTGCTTTGCATCGTCGTTCCAGCCTGTGCCTTCCATTTTTTCGCCTATGCCGCATAATTCAGCCGTGAAGGTTTCTTCTTTGCCCTTTGGGTTAGTTACTTTAACTTTAAATGGCATAGCTGGTGCCTTTCCGGGCATAGAATATGAGAACCAAATGAATGCGTGTTCTATGGTAAAGCACTTCGATGGAATGCCCTGAATAAAAAGCGTAGTGGGCAGCCCAGTGCCACGAGTGAAGTAACCCGGCTTTTGCGAAGCGGAGTCTCTGCTTGTTACTTTTGCAGACGCGACTGAGTAATCTAATCCGCATTTATGCAAATTAACAAGTATGTTGTCCAAGCCAGCAAATGCACTCGCCGAGGAGAACAACATAATAACCAATATATTTATTAATAGCCTATTCAT
>JBHADY010000050.1:0-10375 GCA_041855325.1 Ignavibacteriota bacterium | reverse complement strand
GATGTTAATAACTTAAGTTCTCAAGAATTAATGATTTATAGCAATAGCCTTGCTAAGACTAAAATTGAGACTATGTATGATGGATATCAATATACTATATTGGACACAAGCGAGGAAGTCCCCCAACTGAAGTATATTAATGAGATTATTATCAAAGAGCTAAAAGGGAGGATGAAGCATTACTAAATCATTGAATTATATATGGATGCTAAGATAGATCAGAAGATAAAGCTTTCGCATTTTCCGGCGTTTAAGTTGCTGGTTCTGCTCTTTATTTTCCTTGTTCTGCTTTCCTTCCTGCAGGTGAGTATATATTACATTCTCCCTGCTTTGGCTGGCTTTGCCTTCTTTGCTCATAGACGAAATACTAATTTAGCGTATGTATTCGCAAGTCTATGTATTGCAATAAGTTTGATATTACGCATAGAGGCAGATAGATTAGAATATCCCGACTTATACCTGCAAGAAATACCCGCTTCTTTCAGCGGGCAAGTGGAGAAAGTATACTCCCAATCCGATGAAAAGATAAAACTAAAAGTGCGCGGAACGCTGAACTTCAGCGATATTCCCAAAGATAAGGATTGCTCCATTCTGCTGAATGTCTATCAGCGGGAAGGGGAGAAGATAGCCCTGCGTGCTGGCGATTTCATTCGCGGACAAGTCTTTGCACGAGTGCCTAACCCGCACCCACTTCCTAATGAAATGAACGAAATTCTATACGCTAAGTATATGGAAGTGCAGTGGTTTGCAAGTGGGCTGTCCCACTCGCTTAATGTGCATAGGAGAGAGGAGAATATATACTCCTACCTGCAAGATATTCGCCAAAAGCTCGCCCTGCAGATTGATTCGCTCTTCTCGCCAGAAGTCGCACCTATACTGCAGGCTATGCTCCTCGGCGATAAAAGCAATATAGACCTTGCCGTGCGCGATGACTTCTCCCTTACCGGAACGGCTCACCTCTTGGCTCTGAGCGGACTGCACGTGGGAGTGATTTCTCTCATCGTGCTGCTCTTCGTGGGCTTCATTCCAAGCGAGAAAGTGAAGTTCATAGTCTTCGCATCAGCACTTATCTTCTATGCTATGCTTACCGGACTTTCCGCTTCGGTCTTGCGTGCCAGCACTATGGCTATACTACTCTATTTCGTGCATATAGCAGGAAGACGCACCAACCCGCTGAATACACTTTCTGCGGCGCTTTTGCTTATAGTCCTAATTTCGCCGAGTGAGATATACTCGCCATCCTTTCAGATGTCCGCGGTGGCAGTGCTGGGCATAATACTATTCTATAAACGCATAAGAAATATGCTGCTTAGCTTGTTTGGCTATAGGAAGAATGCCCTGCTGCTTGCGATAATTAACTCCCTATCGCTGACCCTTTCCGCTTCTGTTATTATCTCTCCGCTGATAGCTTATTACTTTGGTGTGTATTCTATGGTCTCGCCTTTGGCTAACTTGCTTATAATACCGCTATTTACTTTCGCTATGATATTGGCTGTTATCACTTTGGCGATAGCCCCGCTATCGCCTGCTTTTGCGGAGTTTTATGCTCAGTCGGTGGATTTCCTCATCTCGTTGGCGATTAGCATTAATCACTATCTTAGTGAATTGCCTTTGGCATATCTTAAAGATGAGTATATACTAAGTATATCTATTATCATAGTGTTAGCGATTGTATATGTATCTGCTTCAGTGCATAGGAGGAAGATGGCATTTCGTTTCGTGGTATCGGCTTTCTTTGTGGGTGGGCTTATGCATATATTCTCGTTTAGTGGGGTAGATGCAGAGGTGAGAGTCTTCCCACGCAGGAATGTTTGCCTTGCGGAGATATCCATCTCTAAGGCTAAGACTATGTATTACATAGCAGATAGAGATAATATACACATAGGAAAAGGCGATAAAAAGCTAATAGAGTATATATCTCAGCGTCCCGGCGAGAAGTGCATAGCTATTACGGGATTATCAGGTGTGATGATAATAAAAGAAATGCGAAAGCTTAATAACGTGAAAGTTATCGAGCTTTCGCACTTAGAGCAGGACACGATAGAGAGGGCTATCGGCTTGCGAGAGCCACTCCCCACGGTCATTAGTTCATTTAGTTTACTTAGAAGAAATATACTCGTGAATTGACTGAGCAGCCACTTTTGCTGCGTGCATAGCCGCGCATACAGTAGATGCACCAGTTACGATATCGCCACCGGCATATACGCCTTCTAAGTTAGTAGCGTAAGTTTCTTTATCCACTTCGATGTTGTCCCATTTTCCTTTTTTAAGTTCAGGGACAGAGCGAGTGAATAATGGGTTAGCAGAGTTACCAACTGCAATAATAGCAGAGTCGATGAATTCTACTTTTGTTTTGCCTTCGATTGGCACTGGTCTGCGTCTTCCGCTGGCATCTGGTTCGCCGAGTTCGCAAACTTGCAAGCTTACGGAAACGAGGTTACCTTCGCCATCGCCATTGAAGCGAATAGGAGCAAGGAGAGTGTGGAACTCTACTCCTTCTTGCTTAGCGTGGTGAATTTCTTCAAGTCTTGCAGGGAGTTCAGCTTCAGTTCTTCTGTATATAATCATAGCACGCTTAGCGCCGAGACGCATTGCAGTTCTCACTGTATCCATAGCTGTGTTACCACCGCCGAATACAGCTACTGTCTTGTCTTTCAGGTTATACACAGGAGTAGTAGTAACAGGGAAGTCGAATGCCTTCATTAAGTTAATACGAGTTAAGAAGTCGTTCGAAGAGCACACACCGTTCAGGTATTCACCAGGAATGTTAAGGAAAGTAGGGTATCCTTCGCCCACAGCGATGAACACGGCATCGTAATCGCGACGAAGTTCTTCGAGCATAATAGTCTTTCCGATTACTACGTTAGTTCTGAAGATAACACCAGCTCTATAATAGTGGGAGATAGTATCATCGAGGATTTCCTTTGGCAAGCGGTATTCAGGGATACCGAACAGAGGAACGCCGCCCACTTTGTGCAGAGCTTCGAATACAGTAGCTTCGTGTCCGAGTTTAGTTAGCTCGAGAGCTGCAGTTAATCCGCCAGGACCGCTGCCCACGATAGCCACTCTTTTGCCTGTTTTTGGTAATTTTTCAGGTACTTGTCTTGTATTGTTTTGTCTTTCCCAATCAGTAGCAAATCTTTCGAGGTTACCGATAGCCACGGCTTCGCCTTTTTTAGCTAATATACAGTGACCTTCGCATTGCACTTCCTGTGGGCATACTCTTCCGCATACTTCAGGGAGAGTGTTATTAATTCTAATAATTTTCGCAGCTTCTTCGAAGTTACCTTCAGCTATTTGATGAATGAATTGAGGAATTCTATTGCTTATAGGGCAACCTGTTACGCAACCAGGCTTAGCGCATTGAAGGCATCTTTCGGCTTCGCGTCTTGCTGTTTCTGGGTCGTATCCAATAGATACTTCGTAGAAGTTGTTAATTCTTTTCTTTGGATCTTGGGTAGGCATCGGGTGCCTTTTGATTTGCATTCTTTCTTTATTCGTTAGAGCCATTTTGCACCTCCTCTGCCATTCTATCTATATTACATACGTGGTCGAACGCATTATGCGTATAGTGCTCGTACATTCTATTTCTTTGCTCGAGTATTCTGAAGTCCACTTTATGAGCGTCGAATTCAGGACCTTCCAGGCAAACGAATACTTGCTTATTATCCACAACGGCGCGGCAGCCACCGCACATACCAAGTCCATCAGTAATAATGGAGTTAAGCGATGCCACAGTAGGGATATTAAACGGACGAGTGAACTCTGCCACAGCGCGAAGCATAGGGATAGGACCAATGGACACGACGTAATCAATTTGTCTTCCTTCTTGGATAAGCTCGCGGAGAATATCTGTTACAGTGCCGTGATGTCCGTATGTTCCATCTTCGGTAGTAACGAATACTTCATCGCAGATTTCGCGAATATCATTTTCGATAATTACGAATTCTTTAGAACGCGCACCCATAATAGTAGTAACGTGATTTCCTACGCTCTTAAGAGTTTTCGCAGTAGAGTATAGAGTAGCCACACCCACGCCACCAGCTATACACAGCACGTTTCCGAATTTCTCTATACGAGATGGGTTACCCAATGGACCCACAACGTCGTGAATATAATCACCTACGTGCAGTCTGTTGAGTAACTTAGTTGTTTTTCCTACACCTTGCACCACTAGAGTAATAGTGCCGTCATTTGTATCGGCATCTGCTATAGTTAGTGGTATCCTTTCGCCATCAGAAGTTACTCTCAACACAACAAATTGTCCCGGTTTCCTTTTCTCTGCTATTTCTGGCGCTTCAATATGAAATAGCCTCGTTTTAGGATCGAGAGTCCTTTCATAAACAATCTTATTCATAATGTGTAAAGTATTATTAAGTAGTTAAAATAATAGATTACAAATATAAGTATTATTTTAATTATAAGTGATAACAAAAGTTATTATAAGTATTATATAATTATTAAGAATAATAGAGTTTATATAGAGTGAAAAAGGGCTTATTTCACGGTGCTTTTTTGTACTATATAGTATGTTAATCTCTTATGTTTTAGTGAGGTTTGGGTGTGAGTAGCAGAGGAGAGATGTAGCTTTTTTTAGTGTAGTAATGTGCAAAAAAAGTAGTATTTTTGCGTTTTGTAAATATAGGTTTGAATTTATTATGCCTTTCCAGATTATTGAGTCATACTTTAATACCATAAGTTCCATATATAGTTCTCAGTCTGATACTGAGCATTCTTATAGAGCTGCTTTACAGCAATTATTAGAGGCTATACTCCCAGAAGGTGAAAACACAATACAAGTAATTAATGAGCCGAGAAGAGCTGGCTTCGGAGCGCCGGACTTAGTAATTACTAAAAATGATCTCATACTCGGATATGTGGAAACCAAACAGGTGGGAGACGGCGACCTCGACGGCAATAGGCATAATAAAGAGCAATTTACTCGCTATAAGCTCGGGGTGGGGAATATCATTTTCACTGATTATTTGGATTTCCATTTCTATCAAAATACAGAGAAAATAGCCGAAGTGAGAATTGCTGAAGAGACCGGAGACTCTCTGCGACTCGTCAGTGCCAACATCAATAACTTCCTTACGCATTTACGCAACTTCTATTCATACACTGGCGAGACAATAGCCACAAGTGAAGCCCTTGCTAAGATTATGGCGAATAAGTCTCGCATCCTTGCTATTGCCATTGCTAAGTCCCTCGAAAGCGATGCAATTGATACAAGTAATAACATTAATAGTGCATTAATGTCGCAATATAATACTATCAAGGATAACTTGATTGCTAATATCAATTATCAAGATTATGCTGATATGTATTCTCAGACTGTGGTTTATGGGCTATTTGCTGCACGATATAATACTAAAGACCTGAGTAAGTTCGTTCGTGTTCATATTAATGAGCTTATCCCTGCTTCTATTCCATTTCTTAAGAATCTATTCATAGATATTGCCGTTCGCGATTTAGATGTAAGGATTCGCTGGATTATTGATGATTTAGTAGAAGTCTTTAAGCATAGTGATATTGAAACTATAATGGCGAATTATGGTCACGCAGAAGGAAGACGCGACCCAATTATTCACTTCTACGAAGACTATTTGAATCAGTATGCCCCTGAATTACGCCAAGAAAGAGGAGTTTGGTACACCCCAGATGCTGTGGTTGATTTCATCGTCCGTGCAGTAGATGAAATATTACAGACGGAGTTTAATCTTCAGAATGGTTTAGCTAACGTAGAGAAAGTAAATGAAGATCACGATGCTGCCCATAAGGTGCAAATACTTGACCCCGCAACTGGAACCGGCACTTTCTTAGCTAAGGTTATTGATTTAATATATGATAAATTAAGCAACCAAAGAGGTGCTTGGAATAATTATGTTAATGAGCATCTTCTCCCTCGCTTAAATGGCTTCGAGCTATTAATGGCAAGCTATGCTATTGCTCATCTTAATATATTCCACAATCTCAGCGAGAAGGGCTTTAATGAGTTAGATGCTGAGAACAGAACAAGGATTTTCCTGACTAATAGCTTAGAGAATCCTCAGGCAAACGAAAATAGAGCACTTCCTTATTATTTATCAGTTGAGGCGAATGAAGCGGCAAAAATAAAACGGAATACTCCGATTATGTGTATAATAGGAAATCCACCGTATAATGGTCATAGTGTAAATAAGGACAAATTTATACTTGATTTGGTTAATAGTACGTATAAAAAAGAGCCAAATAGTGATATAAATCTACAAGAGAGAACGAGTAGATGGCTTAATGATGATTATGTTAAATTCATTAGATTAGCACAAGACTATATTTGTAGAAATGGTAGTGGCGTAGTTGCTTTTATTAATCCACATACTTATCTTGATAATATTACTTTTAGAGGTATGCGATGGAGTTTGCTAAAAAACTTCAATAAAATTTACTCTATTAATTTACATGGTTCAAAACTCGAAAATGATACTACGAACAATGTTTTTAGTATAAGACAAGGAGTATCAATCAACATATTAGTTAAAACGCGTGAACTCGCTCCCAATGAGTTGGGTGAAATGTATTATTTTGATTTATTGGGAACGAGAAAAGAGAAATTTGATTATCTTTATAATCACTCGTTAAATAATATTCCATTTACTCTGCTTCATCCAGAGGAAAAGTATTATTTCTTTGTTCCTAAGAATTTTAACAATCTAGAAGCATATAATGCTGGCTTTTCTATTGTTGAATTATTTTCTAAGCATAATTCCGGAATTATTACCGAAGGTGATAATTTCATAATAGATTACTCTTTCAATAGCTTAAAGAGTAAAATTAATCGTTTTATGAAAGGTGATTTTACTGTAGAAAAAATGCAGAGAGAGTTTCGATTAAAAAAGAATTATGCACCAAGACTATTTAACAATAAACACAAAATAGGCAATATAGATATCAAATATTACAAAAAAATATCATATAGACCATTTGATGTACGATTTACATATTATTACCCTCATTTTATATTAAGAAGGCGTGATGATACTATGGATTTTGTGGCTTTTAATAACAATATATGTTTAATAGCCAAAAGAGGTTTCAAAGGTGAAGCTGCACCTGTTTTTGTGTCTAAACACATAAGTGAAAGTAGATATTGGTCTTGTTCAGGAATGCAGGGGATAGACTCTGTGTTCCCCCTCTTTGCATACGTGCAAATTGGAGATGGCACTTATCAGAAGCTCTCTAATCTTAATTGCGATATAAAAAATAAAATAGCTAGCTCGCTGGGACTGAAGTTTAAAATAGATGAACCAGAAGAGCCGGAGGCTTTTGGCGAAAGAGATTACTTCACTTCTGTGGAGCTTTTTGATTATATATATGCCGTGTTGCACTCTCCAGCTTATAGACAGAAATATAAAGAGTTTATCAAAATTGATTTCCCGCGTGTGCCATATCCTACTGATGTAGAGAAGTTTAGAAAACTTGCATCTTTGGGGGCTAAACTAAGAAAGCTACATCTATTTGAAGGAAATGCCTTTGCCGAGAAAGATAATCCTACTGGATTTCCTATAGCTGGTAATAACCTCGTAGAGAAAGTGGATTACAAGAATGATAGGGTTTATATTAACGATACTCAGTATTTCTCTAATGTGTCTCCATTGGCTTGGGAGATGTATGTAGGGGGGTATCAGCCTGCTCAGAAGTATCTAAGTGATAGAAAAAATAGAGAATTGGAATTCGACGAAATCTCGCACTACTGCAATATTATACGTTCTTTGGAGGAGACAGAGCAGTTAATGTCCCTCATAGACGAGGAGGTACCAGAGATATAAAAAGAAAGGCAGAGGATGATTTCCCTGCCTTTTTGCTATCTTCCATTTTTTTGGTATATTTGCAACTTGTTAATAAATATATATACATTAATCAAAAGGTTACTACTATATGAGCAAAATATCTCTACTTATAGCAGCAATTGGTATGCTGGCTATTGCCATTAGCCCTATGAAAGCTAATTTTATAGAAAAGAAAATTATAAACGAAACGAAAAAAGAACTACAAGCCAAAGGCGCACATAATAATGCTATTAACGGCGTGGAACAAGTGGCTCTCTTCTGGGAAAAACGCGACGGTTCCGCTGCGGAATTTAAACAATTCTGCTTAGACAATGCAGTGAAGAACTCTGCAGAACTTGATGCAACTTTTAATAGACTATCCGAATACTTAGAAGTACTTTTCGGACATCATAATAAGATTTCCTTACAGCTGAAGCGCAACCTGCACGAATCCACTGGAGAAATACTCAGCATAGATAGAATGTTCGGCGAGTATGACCCGTCTGCACACTTCGCAGATGATTTCTTCGAGAATAAGATTGCATTCTATGTTCTTCTGAACTTCCCATTCCACAGCCTCGAAGAGAAAAACTCAAAATGCAAGGCAATGAGCAGAAAGGAATGGGCGCACGCAAGAATGGGCGAGCTATTTACTTCTCGCATCCCGGGAAGTGTAAGCGCTGAAAACTCAGCTACTTGGACTGCTGCAGATACTTATATAGCTGAATATAACATATATATGGGACACTTAGTAGATGCTAAGTTTAATACTTTCTTCCCAAAAGAAATGAAGCTATTATCTCACTGGAACTTACGCGACGAGATTAAATCCCAATACAAAAATAAAGACGGACTGCAAAAGCAAAAAATGGTGTATCAAGTAATGCAACGCATAGTTGCTCAAGAGATTCCGCAAATGGTAATCAATAAGAACGACGTGGAATGGGACCCATACACTAATAAAGTGTATAAAGATAAGAAGGAAATTGCAGCTACTCCAGAACCGAACACACGCTATGAATGGGTGATTAAGCTATTCAACGCCGGAAAAGCTGCAGATAAGTACTCTCCTTTCTATAATACTTACATTAAACGCAAGTTCGAAGCTGAAATGGAAATTCCACAAGCTGACGTAGAACAGCTGTTCATCGACTTCGTTAGCTCTCCAGTAGTGAAACAAGTAGGTAAGCTCATCGAAAAGCGCCTCGGCAGAAAGCTCGAACCATTCGACATTTGGTATAATGGCTTCAGAGCGAAAAGCTCACACTCCGAAGAGGAATTAAGCAAGATTACTCGCGCTAAGTATCCTAATGCTCAAGCATTTAAAGATGATATTCCAAATATACTCATTAAGCTCGGCTTCGATAAGAAGAAAGCTCAGTTTATCGCGTCTAAGATAGACGTAGATGCTGCTCGCGGCTCTGGACACGCTTGGGGTGCTGATATGAAATCCGAAAATGCTCACCTTCGCACTCGCATCGCTCCAGAAGGTATGGACTATAAAGGTTATAATATTGCTGTGCACGAACTCGGACATAACGTGGAACAAGTCCTCACTCTGCACGATATGGACTATTATATGCTTAAAGGCGTTCCGAACACTGCCTTCACAGAAGCTTGGGCATTCACATTCCAGAAGAACGACTTAATGCTACTCGGCTTGGAAGAAACTAACCCAGAAAAAGAAGCTATGGAAGCACTCAGCAACCTATGGAACACGTACGAAATTATGGGCGTTTCCCTCGTGGATATG
Organism: Ignavibacteriota bacterium; assembly: GCA_041855325.1. GTDB lineage: Bacteria > Bacteroidota > Ignavibacteria > Kapaibacteriales > UBA2268 > CALLXS01. Next base: position 814 of record JBHADY010000050.1, on the reverse strand, counting down.
AATATGTGGAAATGGCTATATGCTAACCCAGATGCAACTAAAGACCAATTAAAAGAAGAGGTTATAAGCATTGCTAAGGACGTGTGGAACAAGTATTTTGCTCCAGTTTTCGGAGTGAAAGACCAAACAATTCTCGCGGTTTATTCGCATATGATAGATAATCCTCTGTATTTATCGGCTTATCCAATCGGACATCTCATCGAGTTCCAAATGTCTCAAGCAATGAAAGGCAAGATAGTCGGCACAGAGATGCAACGCATCGTGAGCGAAGGCAGAATCACTCCTAAGTGCTGGATGGAAAATGCTATCGGCGGAAAGATCAGCGGCGACGCTACTTTAAATGCAGCTGCAGAAGCACTGAAGATAATTAAGTAATACAACAAGCATTAAGTAATACAAAATGTATAAACGAAAAGAGGGAATGCCACATAAGAGCGTTCCCTCTTTTTTTGTGCTATTAAGCACCGCATTTGATGTCATAATGCATCATTTTTCTTCATTTTAGCCTTTAAAGGTCATCGCCACGCAGTCCTGCGGGTTACTCCATATTTTCCTACCCGCAGGCGGTGGGCTATCCATACAATCTCATCTCCTTGATTTCTCCATATCTCTTTAATGATCAAGGACTTTCTTTGATGTCAATCTTTTTATCCATTCTAACTCCTAACAGTGGTCTTTAACAAACAAATTAATTATTTTATAACAAATATATAAGGAACAAACTTCCTTATCTCCTTGATACTCCATACAATCTCTCTCCTTGATTTCTCCATATCTCTTTAATGATCAAGGACTTTCTTTGATGTCAATCTTT
>JBHADY010000049.1:0-3711 GCA_041855325.1 Ignavibacteriota bacterium | reverse complement strand
TTAGCCTGCAGACTGTCGTCCTCGCAAATAATTGCCACAGCTCCGGCTTCAATCGCACTTTCGATAAACTTGTGTCCATCGACCACTTCGCCACGCAGAGCAACGAATACATAGCCCGGCTGTATCCTGCGATTGTCAAAGGCAATGCCCTTAATCTCCGTATTGAGACTACGAGGATTAAGAGCAGCACCGATAGTCTCATCACTCGCAGAAACGCCAGCAATTAAATCACTAAGAAGCATATTAACAGAGAGTTTTAAGTTCTGCAAATTTTGTATATGCTTGCAATGCCTCTGGCACGCGAAGTACGTCTGCGTCTTTGTCGTAGTAGTTTTCTAAAATCGCAGCGAGCAGACGCGGAGTAGCCAAACCAGAGCCGTTTAGTGTATGCACGTTTTCTGGCTTAGAGTTTGGAGTTGGTTTGTACTTAATTCCCGCACGGCGAGCTTGGAAGTCTTCGAAGTTGGAGCAACTGGACACTTCAAGCCACTTCTTGTCGGCTGGAGACCATACCTCTATGTCGTAAGTCTTGGCGCTGGAGAAACTTGTGTCGCCGCTGCATAGCAAGATAACTCTATATGGTAGCTTCAGTGCTTGCAATACTTTTTCTACGTCCGCAGTGAGCGATTCAAGTTCATTGTATGAATCCTCTGGACGTGTGAATTTAACTAATTCGACTTTATTGAATTGGTGCAAACGCAGCAAACCGCGTGTGTCTTTGCCATAGCTGCCGGCTTCGCGACGGAAGCAAGGAGAGTACGCACAGAACTTCACTGGCAGGTCTTCCACTGGGATTTGATTCTGCGAGAAAAAGTTAGTCAGTGGCACTTCTGCAGTAGGGATCATATACATATTGTCGATTTGCATAGTGTACATATCCTCTGCCATTTTCGGAAGCTGGCCAGTGCCACGCATAGACTCTTCATTCACCATAAATGGTGGCATAAGCTCGGTATAATCATTGTTATCCACGTGGCTATCGAGCATAAAGTTGATTAAAGCGCGTTCCAAGCGAGCGCCCTTCGCAGTATAGAAGTGAAAACCAGAACCGGACACTTTTGCTCCGCGTTCGAAGTCTATTAAACCGAAGCGACGGCAGATTTCTATGTGGTCAGTGTATTCTCCATCTTTAAGCGGGCTGCCCCAAGAGCGGATTTCCACGTTGTCGTCGGCAGTTTTGCCTGTAGGCACGGATTCGTGCAGCATATTCGGCACGCCTAGCACCATTTCTTCGAGCTTCAGTTCGATTTCGCGAAGTTCGTCGTCCAATTCTTTGATTTTATCGGAAACTTGCTTCATTTCAGCGATTTGCGCATCGGCATTTTCTTTGTTTTTCTTCAGCTTAGCGATTTCCTGAGTAGCTATATTTCTTTTGTTCTTCAGTTTTTCAACTTCTTGAATTATAGCTCTTCTTCTTTCGTCGAGTTCGAGGATAGGAGTGATATCAGCTTTTTCGTTTTTTCTTGCGATATTTTCGCGTACTTTTTCTGGATTTTCTCTAATTATCTTTAGCATAATGTACTTATATTTATTGTTATATTTTATTCGTCTTATTTATTGATAAATATAAACGAAAAGAGCCTTCCGCATTGCATAGAATAGCGTAGGCTCTCTTCATCAAACTGTATTATGATTGTATTATTTTTTATCAGTCTGAGCAGGTTGTTTTTCAGCTGGTTGCACTTGAGCTGGCATTTTTGGTTTTGGAGCTTTTTGCACAGCAGAAGTTTTAGCGCCTTCAGTGATAATTTTTTGTACGTTATCGTTTCCGCCTACGAAGAACTTATTAGTTACTATCACGAGCAACACGATAATTCCTGCGCAAACTTTAGTAGCGGTAGCGAGAATATTTCTGGAGCGTTCATTTCCGAACATATTACCCATTTGGCTTCCTAATCCGCCGAATGTTGCTCCCATATCTGCTTTTCCTGGTTGCACTAATACCAAAAGGATTAATAGTATAGCTACTACGATTATTATAAGTGTTAAGAATACAGCCATTTTTATTTTCCGTAATTTAAATCATTTAATCTTACTTATAGAAATAAGACTACAAAAATACGATTATTTATTATAAATAGCAAATTTAATTATGCTTGAGTATTAAATAATATATGTAAATCAATCTTCTTCGTACTTAAAAATTCCATTTTTGAAGTCGAGGCGTATGCGTCCATTCTGCCAGAGGTCAGCACCCAAGAAGCCTACAGTTGGATAAAGCTCCATTGCTTCTATTGGTGGCATATTGATGATTTTATCAAAGTGAAAACTATAATCGCCAATATTAAAGCATAGATCGCCTAAAACATCTAATTTAAAAGACTTACTGCCCAAAACTCCGCTCGCACTTCTGTTAATTTGATCCACCACTTTTCGTGGCGTACTATGATATAAGAAAAAACCTATCGAAAATAAAACTCATCTCTGAGCCTAAATCCAAAACAAAAAGTGTTTGCGCCCCATCGCATTCAGTAGCAAATAGCAATGGCAGCATAGCCCAAAAATAGAAATTATTAGTGTCGGTATCTGCGGGATCGCTTTCCTTGAAGATAATTTTCTTTCTATCGAAATCAATGCATACATCTAATTGAGATAAAATATCCATACCAATTACACCATCATAATCAGATAGTCCTGGCGAGAAATAGACTGAATCGACGCGTATATTCGCAATATTTACATCAGGGATAATATAGGAATAGCTATTCTCTCTGACGTTTCCCACTGCATCGAGTGTGCGTACATCATCGGCAACAGCACTATATTTTAACTTCGGAATATGCTTTGTGCTAATAGATGAATTGGTATATCCGTTATCTACCAAAAAATTATATTTTTCGCCTTGAATAGTTACTTCCGTAAAAACTCTATTGTATTTTATGCTAATTGGATATTCCTGTTCATTAATAATACTTACCTTCGGAATCTTATTTAATCTTTGGAAGCACACATTATTTTAATACTCATTAGCCAAAAAAGCCACTGTTTTATTGGTATCATTTAGTATAGTTGTAAGTAGCTCATCTGCTTCTTTATACTTTCTTTTGCGTAATAATTTTGTTGCTCTATATAATATTTTTTCGCCTTCGCTACAATCGGCAGTATCTTTATCATAATCATCCCAATATTGGGAAGCTGCTGCTAAACTCTCGTATGTATAATGTTCTCGAGGAGGCAATTCGTCAATTTTCTTTACTGAGAAAGAATTCTGATAACAAGAAGAAAGAAACATTGCGAATAAACAGGTGATGATAATCTGTAGTCTATTCATAATTCATTCAATAATGTGATACTAAATAGGAAGCACAAATATAAATATAATTAAGAAATTATCAAAAAAAACGCACCCCCTTTTTCGGAGATGCGTTCTTTTTAGTCTTATTATCTGGTATTCTTATAATACGAATGATAGCTCTGATTGAGGAGTACGGCAGTCCATATCTGTACCGCGAGAACGGTGGTCGATAATTTCTGCACTTACGCCGATTGCTCTACCGAGTAAGAATAAGATGAATACGAGTTCTTGCATATCAAGATCAGAAATCTTGTTGCCAGTGTAGTCATCCCATAATAATTTAAGAGCGATTACAGAGATAATTGCATCTACGTTTACGCAGAATACGTTCTTAGTAGCGCCTTCGTTGAAGAGCTCAACTACTAACTTATGGTAGAAGTCCATAAAGATATTGTAAATACCATTGTCTTCTAATT
>JBHADY010000048.1:0-5498 GCA_041855325.1 Ignavibacteriota bacterium | reverse complement strand
GTTCTGCAGAGATATACTCTTTATCGCTATAGAGTGAGCTACCGCCCCAGCTGTGAGCAGAGAAGAGAACTTCACTTTCTTTAAAATCAGTTTTCTTTAAGATAACTTTTGCGCCATTTGATAACTCAAGTGTTTCGATGCCTAATTTAGCGTTCTTTTCTTCTTTAACGATTCTGCCAGGTTTAGTAATTTCTTTGCTGAAGAATGGTTCAGTGATTACTTTTTCTTCTTTGCTGTCGGTTTTAGCGATCATAGTTGTCTTCATAAGGTTAGCAACATCAGCTGGATCGAGCTTAGAAGCTTCTGGCTTAGTAGAAGTAGAAATAGTAATAGTAGTGTTCTTAACTGTTAAGTAGTCTTTAGACATTGCTTGGAATTCATCTAACTTAACAGCGTCTAATACTTGCATAGTAAAGTCATAATCGAAATCGATACCAGCAGCGGAAGAACCATCAGTGAAGTAGTCAGTTAATTCGCTAACATACATAAAGTGTTGAGTAGTGTTGCTCTTAGCTTTAGCATCTTCAATCATAGCTCGATATTGAGTAACAGCCATATCTAATTCGCTTTGGTTAAAGCCGTGCTGTTGTACTCTTGCTACTTCAGCTACGAAAGCTTGCATAGCTTCTCTGATTTTACCATCTTTTGCTCTTACATCGCCATAGAATGCATTTCTTTCACCGAGGTAACCAGTCATGCCACCACTTGCTCTTAAGAAAGGAGGATTTGGAGCATTTGAGATTTCCATAAGTCTAAGACCGAGCATTAAAGAGAATAATCGATCTTTAATACTGCGAGCATATCCTGCGTAAGTATTTTCGTCGTATTTAGGTAATTTAGTGATGAAAGTAGCGTTTTCGTTAGACATTTCTTTGTCTGATTCGATAGAAACTTTAGTATCTTCGTGGTATGGTAATTCGAAGATTTCTCTTTTTCTTTCATTCTTTGGATTAGTTAATCCGCTGAAGTATTGTTTTATCATCTTTTCTACGTTGTTAACGTCGAAGTCTCCAACAGCGATGAATGCCATTAAGTTTGGTCTGTACCAATCATTGTAGAAGCGTCTAATTTGTTCAGGTTTGAATGTTCTTAAGAAGCCAGTATCGCCGATTACGTTTCTTTCAGCATATTTAGAGCCCCACCACTGAGTAGGCATATGTTTTTCTCTTAATCTGCCTTGAACGCTCATTCTTTGTCTCCATTCGGAAACGATAACTTCTCTCTCCTCGTTGATGTCGTCTTCGTTCATAGTAACAGCGCCAGCCCAATCAGCTAAGATTTGGAAAGCTTCTTTAACGAGTTTTTCATCTTTCAGAGGAATTGGTAATTCGTATAAAGTAACGTCATAACTTGTGCTTGCATTTACGTCCGCGCCGAATCTAACGCCAGATTTTTGAAGAACATCTAAAAGTTTATTTTTTGGATAGTTCTTTGTACCGTTAAAGCACATATGCTCTGTGAAGTGAGCCAATCCGTTTTGGTCGTCATCTTCATTGATAGCACCTGCTCTTAGCACTATACGGAAGTGTCCGTGTTCCTGTGGCATTTTATTCTTTAGAATAAAGTACTTCAATCCGTTTGGCAGAACACCAGTTTTTACGTCCTTATTCAGCGGAATAGCCGCTGTGGAGTTTAAGTCATATTTAGCATACACAGATGCCACGCTAAGAATAAGAAGCGCGATAAACATCTTGCTAAAAGTTTTTAAAAACATAAGTTTACCTATATTATTGATAAAAAAAATCTTTTACTTAATTATAATATCACAACAAATAACAAATAATATCGCTGGAGGGCTATCTATTCTATTGCCTCCGGATATAAGAGCATGGAAATAACTAATATTAATTACGTATGGCAGAATATAAATTACATATCATAGTAAAAAGTTAAAATCTATGCCCACGTATAGACGATTATCTCAAATAAATTGTTTGTAAATACACGAAAAAAAATATAATATATGTCAATTTATCGTTATAATCATTATTTTTGCAAATTGCAATGTTAATGCACATAGAATAATTTTAATAATATTAAGTTAATTATCACAATCATTAGTATCATTAACCTTGCAGAAGACAAAAGTATAAACAGAAAATAATATCATAAACATTATAATATACTTTTATGGAAATATCCAAACAAAAATCAAATGAGAAGAAAACTCCCGCAAAGGGTGGGCTCTCGCCAAAGGTGCAGCCCCTCTTGTGGTTGGCGGGATTAGTTCTCTCTCTATTTATCTTTTTTGCTGGTGCTATAGGGAAAGGCGGCTTCACGGGCGCTTCCGATAACGTTGCATCTTGGAGTATGGTTACATACCTAAACGATGCAAAAGCCGAAGGGGACTTCCCTCTATGGATACCATATGTTTTCGGCGGTATGCCAAGCTATGCCTCCCTATTTACTACTGGGGTAAGGTGGTGGGACTTCTCCACACAGGCATTTTTATACACTACGCGATTCTTCGGCTGGTTATTTTCCAGCGATTTAGCCCGCGTAATTATATTCTATGCCTTCTATGCCATAGGTATGTTCTTGCTTATGAGGCATAAGAAGCATAGTCGTGCAGTCGCCTTTATTACGGCGTTCGCAGCAGTGTTCTCTACTTATGTTATCACTTGGGTGATGATAGGTCACAATACTAAGCCTATAGTTCTTGCTATGTTCCCGTATGTGTTCCTATTCTTGGAGAAGCTACGCGATAAGTTCTCTTTAGTAACGAGTGTGCTATTAGCTTTGGCGCTGCACTTTATGCTGGAAGGCACACACGTGCAGATGACTCTATACGCAGCAATCTCTGTGGGAATTTACTTCCTATTCCAATTGATCAACCACTTAAACTCTAAGCGCGATTTATTCAAAGTCTTGGTTTCTGCATCTATACTATTAATCGTAGTTGGCTATGCCTTTATGATGAGTAGTGATAGATATCTATCTACCTTGGAATACACTCCGCACTCAGTGCGTGGCACTGCTCCGCTGAAGCAACACATAGAGAAGCACGTTGATAAGCCGAGCAGAGATTATAGATATTCTACTATGTGGTCTTATGAGCCATCGGAAACATTCTCTATGCTCGTGCCGGGCTTCTATGGCAATAAGCCTATCGAGTTCCAAGGGGAAGAACAGATGTTCTATTTCGGAGCAAAGGAAAGCGAAGACTCTCCTCCGTATATGGGTGTAGGAATATTAATGTTGGCGATTTTGGGCTTCGGCTTCTATCGCAAAGATCCTTTTGTGCAGTCTCTATTCGCTATGAGTATAGTATCTCTAACGATGAGCTTTGGTAAGTTCTCGCCGGGCGGATCAGCTTGGTATATAGTGCTTGGTATGTTCGCGGGAATGATATACATACTTTATCAATTCCGCAAAGGCTGTATGAATAAAGTATTATTCGGCTTTTTGACTGCTATATTCTTAGTATATGTTACCAATTTAATTGGTCTGCACAGCTTCGATATGTTCAAGCTATATGATATGATGTTCTGGAATCTGCCTATGTTCTATACATTCCGCGCTCCGAGCATGGCACTTGCTATCTTGCATTTCGCTGTGCCTATCCTTGCGGGCTATGGCATAACAGGAATTATTACACGATCTAATGAAGCATCAAAAACACAGAACATACTCGCTTATGTTACTTTGGGCGGTGCTGTATTATTCTTAATTATGGGCGTTGTTTATTCATCTGCATTCCAGACTACATATAATACTTATATATTGCAAAAGTTCGCCCCAATGCTGCAGGGTCAGCAACTACCTGCCGAAATTTCCGAAGGACTTTGGGATGCAATGATTAGCGATTGGTATATGTCCGCATTCTTCTTAATCGTAGTAGCTGCGTCAATATACCTACTTATAAAGAAGAAGATTACTCAAACTGTATTCTTGGCAACATTAATATTAGTTACTGTGGTGGATCTCTGGAGAGTGGACGCTCGCGCTATGAACCCAAGCGAAGACGTAGATGAAGAAACCCTCTTCGCTCCATATAAGGACTTCTATGAAACTATACGCAATAATGACAAATCTCTATATAGGATATCAGACCTAACAGTTCAAAACGAAAATATGCTTTCATACTTCCGCTTGCAATCAGTAGGTGGATACCACGCTGCTAAGCTTCGCGTATATCAAGATGTTTTGGATTTAGCAAATATGGATAACTTCGCCGGCTCTACTTCTAAGTTGGTTAATCCATTCCTTTGGAACTTAATGAACGTGAAGTACGTGATTGTCCCCGGACAAGACGGCCGACCTATCATTCAACCTAATCCAACAGCACTTCCGCGAGCTTTCTTTGTGAGCAATGCCGTAGTGGAAGAGCCGCTGAACATACTCGCACACCTGAAGACGGGCGACTTTAACCCGACTGATACTGTATTCATAGAAAAGGCACTCGCTCAGCAAGTGCAGGCAATTGATTCAGGTGCAGTAGCAAAAGCAGAAGTGAAGGAATTCAAGAATCAATATATTAAGATTCAAACTGAAAACCCGGGCAACAACTTCCTCTTCATCAGCGAGGTGTATTATGAGCCATCTTGGAAGGCATACATAGACGGCAAAGAAGTGCCAATTCACAAAGCAAACTATGCATTCCGCGGAATAGTAGTTCCAGCTGGCAAGCACACAGTGGAAATGCGCTTCAAATCAGAGAACTTCGAAACAGGCAGAACGCTCAGTTTAGCAGGCAACATCATAGGAGTATTGCTACTTGCTGGCGGTTTATTCATCGAAAGAAGAAAGAAACCAGAAGTTTTGCCAGAAGATGAAGCATAGAATGCGATAATATTAATATGTAAAAGGTGCATTTCGCGGAAGCGGGGTGCGCCTTTTATCATTTATTAGATAGTATTTGGAAAATGGGAAAGGATTTAGTAAATTGCGTCGCTAAATGATAACATCATATTGTATTTTATATGAAGTATTCTATAGAGTTAAAAGCTACAGCAGTAAAAGACCTAAAAAGAATAGGGAAGGATACAGCTGTAAGAATTACTAAAAGAATTATGGCTATGTCAGATGATTTGCAGGGTGATATAAAAAAACTGCAGGATAATGAACCAAACTATCGATTAATAGTTGGTGATTTTAGAGTGTTATTTGACTTAGAAGGAAACAATGTTGTAGTATATCGCGTTATGCACAGAAAAGAATCTTATAGATAGAAAGGTACAAAAATGGAAATCAAGCCACAAACAATAGAGATTCCTAACGGCAAATTAGTAGTCTTGCCAGAAGAGGAATATAATCGTTTAGTACAAGCATTTGAGGATTTGCAGGATATTTTGCTAATTCTCGAAGCTAAAAATGCTCCTGAAAACCAAAAAAAGGGAGTAACTCCAGAGGAATTGTTAGAAGAATTTGGGAGATAAAATTAGTAACCCATAGTTTTAATTAATAATTTAGTACATTATTAGAGAAAAAAATATGAATGACGTAGTTAAGTTAAATGATGTTTTGAGATTTGATAATCTTGACAATGTGAAAATTAG
>JBHADY010000047.1:0-3876 GCA_041855325.1 Ignavibacteriota bacterium | reverse complement strand
TATTACCTTTGATAATGTGGAATTCAAATATGCTAATAATGATACTAATGTGCTGAAAAACATTTCCTTCAGCATACCAGAAGGTAAAAACTATGCTTTGGTGGGACCTTCCGGTGGCGGAAAGACCACGATAGCAAGGCTAATCCCAAGGTTTTGGGACGTAAATTCCGGATCCGTAACTATTGGCGGTATCAATGTTAAGGACATTAGCAAAGAAGAGCTAATGAATAAAGTTTCTTTCGTTTTCCAGAATACTAAGCTATTCAAGACTACTCTAAGGGAAAACATCACTTACGGAAACCCGAACGCAAGCGAAGATGCAATAAACAGGGCAATTGACCTCTCGCAGAGTCACGAAATAATCGATAAACTGCCTCGCGGATTAGACACAAAAATCGGAGTAGATGGCACTTATCTCTCTGGTGGCGAACAGCAACGCATTGCCCTCGCGCGTGCCTTCCTGAAAGATGCGCCTATCCTCGTTCTGGACGAAGCTACTGCATTCGCTGACCCAGAAAATGAATATATTATCCAGCGGGCGCTCCGCGAGTTAATGAAAGGCAAAACCGTTCTAATGATAGCCCACAGACTCACCAGTGTGCAAAACTCCGATAAAATCTTACTAATCGAAGATGGCAAAATAGCAGAAAGTGGCAATCACGAAGAGCTTCTCGCTCTGAATGGTACATACAAGACTATGTGGGAAGAATACCAAAGTGCAATCTCTTGGACAATTAACTAATATCAATTATAAAATATATACCATACTTGAAAGAAACGAATATGATAAATTACTTCAGAAAACGATATGCCCTTTCCGAAAGAGGATCGCAAGACTTCGTTAAGGCAATAATATTTAACTTCTTGCTTAATATAGCACTTATGCTGCCTGCTGTGCTGATTTTCCTTTTCCTCGAAGATTACCTTCGCCTGCTTGAAAATGCCAACATAAGCGCAAATAATGGCTTTTGGTACTATCTAATTATGGGCATTGCTTTTATGATTATCACTTATATAATTGCGGTTATGCAGTATAATAGTTCATTCACAGCTGTGTATACAGAAAGTGGAAACAAACGCGTCGCCCTTGCGGAAAAGCTAAGACAGCTTCCTTTGGCATTCTTCGGTGAGAAAAACCTCTCCGACCTTACCGCCACCATTATGGAAGATAATACTATGCTCGAGGGGCTATTCTCGCACACTGTTCCGCAGCTATACGCCTCTGCTATGTCGCTAACTCTCGTTGGAGTGGGCTTATTCTTCTACCAATGGCAATTAGCTCTTGCTATGCTTTGGGTGGTGCCGGTAGCTTGGGCAGTCTTCCTAATTTCTAAGAAAGCTATGAATAAAGGAGTATTAAAGCACTACCACGTGAAACGCGAAGTAACCGAAAGCATACAAGAAGGCATAGAAAGCATTCAGGAAATAAAAGCATACAATGGCGAAAAAGCATACTTAAACAACCTGAGCAACAAGTTACGCAACTACGAAAAAATGCTAATCAGAACAGAGTTATTCACAAGCAGTATAATCAACCTATCCTATACCCTACTGCGTTTGGGTTTGGCATCTGTCATTATTTCCGGGGCGTATCTGCTATCCACCGGGCAGATAGAACTTATTGTTTATCTCATCTTCCTTATGGTTTCGGCGAGTATATACAACCCGATTAACGATGCTCTGAATAACTTTGCAGCCCTTATGATACTCGATGTGCGTATTAATCGTATGCGTGAAATGGAAGAAATGCCTATACAGCAAGGCAAAACCGAGTACAGCGTTCCGAACTACGATATAGAGTTTAAGAACGTAGACTTCTCATACGAAGAAGGGAAATCCGTGCTTAGCGATGTCTCCTTCACCGCAAAACAGGGCGAAGTTACCGCTTTGGTGGGACCTTCCGGTGGTGGCAAGACCACTGCTACTAAACTTGCTGCGAGATTTTGGGATATAAACGCTGGGAATATCACCCTCGGAGGCGAGGATATTTCGAAGATTGATCCCGAAGCCCTCTTGAAGAACTACTCCATAGTCTTCCAAGATGTGCTACTCTTCAACGCAAGCATAGCAGATAACATTCGCATTGGCAAAAAAGACGCAAGCGACGAGGAGATCAAGCGAGTGGCGCGCCTTGCCCAGTGCGAGGAGTTTATCAACCGTATGCCTAACGGCTATGATACTTTAATCGGCGAAAATGGTGCTACCCTTTCCGGCGGAGAGCGTCAGCGTATTTCCATAGCACGCGCCATGCTGAAAGACGCTCCCATCGTTCTTTTGGACGAAGCCACTGCCAGCTTAGACGTGGAGAATGAAACTAAGATACAGGCGGGTATTTCCGAGTTAATCAAGAACAAGACTGTGCTAATCATCGCTCACCGTATGCGCACGGTAGCTAACGCGCACAAGGTAATAGTTCTTCGCGACGGAAAAGTCTCCGAGAGTGGTTCTCCTTCAGAGCTTATAGCAGCAGGTGGTGAATTTGCTAATATGCTAAACAGGCAGAAACAGTGATTGGAACAGCCAATCACATAAAATAAAAGCTCGCTTAATGCGAGCTTTTATTTTATCTCATCAGTTGCATAAAGGCGTTCGGATTTTGGTTCGCCTGCGCAAGCGACGTTAGCGAGGTCGATTGCAAGAATTGAGCTTTAACCAATCCGAGTTGTTGCTCTGCCATGTCTGCATCTTCTATACGAGAGATAGCCGCATTATAGTTTGTTATTTGCGATTTCAAAAGTTCTTCCTGAGAAGTAAGTCTATTTTCAATACCACCAACATAAGAAGCAACCTTGCTGAAGTTTTCGATAGCTTTAGTAAGCTTTTGCATAGTATTACCAATCTCAGTTTTTGCGAAAATACCTGTGGCATCACCTGTTCCAGCTGCTACATTTGCAAATTCTCGTAAATCTAAACCATCAACCCCCGCGAATTTATCAGCAGTTGCATCGGTAGAAAAATCTTCAGCTCCAGTGTTAAATTCAGATTTATTTTCTTTTGTTAGATTAACTCCAATAGTTAAAGCAGAGTTATCAGACTTGAACCCTACGGTGAATGAACCATTATAATTGCCATCAATTAAGTTATGACCGCCGAAAACAGTTGAATCAACTACTGTTTTTATTTGTTCAACTAAGCGAGCAGAAGCCTTTGCGAGAGCTACTTTTTCATCTACGCCGAGAGCTGCAGAAGCTGCTGTTGCTGTATTGTTCTTTATTTCTGTTAAAAGATTACCAATGTTTTCGTAAGCATCTTGTGCGATTGATGTAACGTTTTTTGCGTCGCCCACTGACTTTAGGGCAGACTTTAGCGAGCCATTTCTTGATTGAAGAGAGCGTGCTGTGATGTATCCAGCTACGTCGTCTGAAGCTGCGTTAATACGCTTACCAGTTGAGATTGCTAATTGGTGTTTTGCGATAGCATTGCTGCTTGTCATTAATGAATTATAAGCATTTTCTGCTGGTGTATTTGTCCTAATGCGGGCGCCGCCCGAAATTGCTACTGGCATTTAAACCTCCGTGTAATAAAATTACGTTATTGTTTGAAAAAAAAAATTTTACTTTGTGGCATCCTGCCAATTTGTATCCCTTACAGTTTTAGTTATCGGCAGAGTTTTACATAAACTTTAGATTTTTTTTCATTAAAAATGCAATTGAATTATGAAGTAAGAATTCAGGAGGAAAATAGGCAGAGCCTATTTTCTTATAAATCAGATTGTCTGAACTAGGATTAAATGATTGAAAAGTTGATAAAGATTGCGGCTAAAGCCGTAAATGGATAATTTGATAATCGCCCGAAGGCGATTATCTGACCACAATTCTTCCTTCTTCCTTCTTAATTCAAAAAAAGCTCGCAAATTTGCGAGCTTTTTTTGTTTAC